>CAMYNE010000302.1 GCA_947259675.1 uncultured Pirellulaceae bacterium | reverse complement strand
AGATTACGTTGATAGCATCCGGTGATTGAGATCAGAAGAACAGCAAATAGGGTGATAATCGGGGCTGTGAAAGCCAGTCGGGAGTCATTTTCGGTCAACCGGGTTTCCATTTGAAAATGCGTGGCCGAAATAGACTCTCGACTCCCTCAACGGTGTGTTACCTGACTTATTTTTTGATGGCTTCGGCCGGCAACATCATTTGTCCCAAGTCCAGGGTTTCGCCATTTTTGATCGTGACTTCGATTTCGCCTTTACGACCGACTTTGTAACCTGGGATCTCGAGTTTGCGCAGGTAACCGGATTTCTTGTGCCAGAATTGAAACTGCCAGGTACCCGCGGGAATGTTATCCAGCTGAAAAGTTCCATCGTCGTTAGAAATCGCAGCGTAGGGTTCGTCTCGTATTAAAACGACCGCGCTCATCCACTTATGAATGTCACAAGTGATGTTTCCTGGGGCCTTTTCCGCCTTCTTCATTGTCACGTCGACGGATCCGCCCGCCGGCAGGTTGATATTTTCTTCGTTGTTAAAACATGTGATGTGGGTGTTGTGACCGACGTCATCACTATTTTTGAGCGTAAAAGTCTGCCCCGTTTGGACAAACACAGCATGTGGCACAAATCGACACAGTTGATTGTCGATCTCAACCGGTTCTGATTTAGCTGCAACGTAATCCGGATGAATTGCTGGTCTTTTGTCATCGCCTTTTTTGAAATACATCATGACGTAGACGTCTTTGAGTTCGCCATTGTCGCCAACGATCAGGTTTTCATTTTCTGGTGGTTTACCGTCGATCAGGCAGGTTGCTTTGTCTTTGTCGACGACTAGCGGAGGAAGTTCTGGCACATCGCCTTTGAGAATGAATGAACCCTTCAAGTTTCCCCATTCGCCGTCTTGAGCGACGACAAATGACGGCAAACTAACAACAGCCGCAATCAAGGTTAGAGACACAATCAAAAGTGGAGAATTGAAGTTCATTCTTTTTTTTCTGCTAGAGTGGTGAAGTCAATCTGTCCAATGGGTAATCGAAATACGGTCGAGTCATCCTGAACGATCCTATTTTAGGTTGATGGACAGGGATTCAACAACTGGTGGAATTGTCGGGCGAATTGACACTCCATTTTTTGGAAAATCGCTTACAACCGCGAAATCCCAAGCGGGTAGCCGAGTTTGAAAAACGGTTTAGAATTCACAGTTGTCATCCAGGCTGAATTCTTGGAATCCAGCCATTTGGATCTTTGCCTCCAATGAATTAACGGAAGAACAGTTCGCATATGAAGGTGTTAGTGGTTGGAAATGGAGGCCGTGAACACGCGATCGCCTGGAAAATTGCACAGAGTAATCGAGTCGAACGGGTCTTTGTAGCTCCTGGAAATGCTGGCACGGCGATGGACGCAGAAAACGTCGATATCCCGGCGACCGATATTCCAGCTCTGGTTCAATTTGCCAAACAAAATGCAATCGACCTCACGGTGATTGGGCCGGAGGCTCCCTTATGCGACGGAATCGTCGACACATTTACGGATGAGGGACTCAAGGCGTTTGGTCCGAGTCGCGCGGCGGCTCAATTGGAGGCGAGTAAAGTCTTTTGCAAAAAAATGTTGCGAACCGCGGATGTTCCAACCGCCGAATTTCACGAGTTCCAAAATGCGGCTGATGCAGAGCGATTTGTCAATGAGCGTTATGACGAAACTCCAGACGATGTACCGCTGGTGGTCAAAGCGGATGGCCTTGCGGCCGGGAAAGGCGCGATCGTCTGTGCAACTCGAAAGGAAGTACTGGAGGCGATCGATATCGTTGCCCGTGAAAAGCGTTTTGGTTCGGCAGGTGATCGCCTGATTATCGAAGAGCGGCTCCAAGGCGAGGAGGCCAGCATTCTTGCGATTACGGATGGACGAACCATTTTAACTTTGCCGCCAGCTCAGGATCACAAACGGGCTCATGATGGCGATGCAGGGCCAAATACCGGCGGCATGGGAGCCTATTGTCCGACTCCTTCGATTAATCAGGAGATGCTTCATTGGGTTGAGTCAAACGTGTTGGTTCCCACCGTTCATTCGATGAAGCGTTCTCGCAATCCATTTCGGGGGATTTTGTACGCCGGGCTGATGCTGACATCGCAAGGGCCCAAAGTTCTCGAGTACAATGTCCGTTTTGGTGATCCGGAATGTCAACCCATGCTGATGAGATTGAAGACTGATCTCGTCGACTTGATCGAAGCGACTGTCGATCGACGACTTGGGGAAATCGGTGTTCTCGAATGGGATGAACGCCCGAGCGTCTGTGTGGTAATGGCTTCAGAAGGCTATCCCGGTAGCTACGAAAAGGGTCACGAGATTCGCGGTCTCGATGACGCCGCAATCGTCGACGACGTCAAAGTCTTTCATGCTGGGACCAAGTTGCAAAACGACAAGATCGTCACAAACGGCGGACGTGTTCTGGGAATAACGGCTCTCGGCGAAAGCGTCGCCACGGCCAAGCTGCAAGTCTATAAGGCAATCAAATGCATCCGCTGGGATGGCGCCTGGTGTCGAAAAGACATCGCGGATAAGGCAATTGCGCTGAACATCTAGATGATGACCGAATCGCAGAGCAATCGCGAGAAGCCTCTCGAGTCGAAAACAGGCCGCGGATGCAATTTCAAGATTAGCACTCTGTTGGTGCTCACCTTTATTGTTGCACTGATGCTCACGATTCTCCGCCCCTTTCAGGAGGTTTTGCCGAAATTCGTGTTTTTGATCTTGTTTGGTTATTGCCTCGTTTTGACGGCGTACGGCGTTTTCAGGCTTATGTACGTTTGGGGGTTTTTAAACGAAACACGCAAAAAACGGAAAGCAAATCGAGCTGTTTTGCGCGAGTTTGTCAAGAAACAAGCCAAAAAACCACCTGTCGAGTGAGCGAACTTCGCTCAGTAGCATCGTTCGCAGTTTTTGGCTCGGTCGTTGAAAACTGTTGAAAATATTGGCGGAAAATGGCCTGGTTCGTCGCATGAAGTACTGCCACAGATAATGGCGAGTTTTGCGAGGATGTGGCGGAAAAACCCTGAAGTTGCATTCTCTTTGGAATATCTCTGCGACGATTGCGAATAATTTCGTTGTTATTTGTAGAAGCAGATCGACAGTGGGCGTTTGCCCGAAAATAGTGAACGGCGAATGACGAACGAACCGGCGTTACACCTACCATGCGATACCGATGCGTCGACTCTCCTGGAAGAGCTGTATCGTCGGTATGCGCCGCAGGGTACGCGGTACGCTTTTTCGATGCTGCGACAATTCAGTGATGCAGAAGAGGTCACCCAGGAGGCGTTTTGTCGATTGCTGACGAAATCAGCGGATTGGAAGGCGGAAGAACTCGAATCGCGGTTACGGCATTTCTCTCCATTGTTCTTTGCGACCATTCGCAACCTGTGTATTGACGTCATTCGGAAAAATCGACGTCAACGTCAAGTTGCCTTGGACGCGTCAATGGAACCGGCGGCAAAGTCGGACACTGACAATCCACAACAGCTGGAAGCGAAGGTGGTCGTTGCGATGGGGCAGATGCCTGACCAATGGGCGGATGCTTTGAAACTGAAAATCAATGGTCAGTTGTCCTATGCAGAAATTGCGGAAGTGCTGGACGCGACACATGCCCAAGTTCGAACCTGGATTTATCGGGCAAGGCGGCATTTGGAAACTGAACTAGAAAAAGCCGGTATCACGGTGGGCAAATGACAAATCATTTTAACCAGTCATCTTGTGAGCGATTTGGACCTTTGATCAGCGCCAGGGTTGATGGCGAACTGGAGTTAGAGGTTTCGAAGCAGCTCGACCAACATTTGGAAATGTGCACCACTTGTCGCCAGCGAATGCAGATTTTTGCTGAGATCAACGAGTTGGTTTATTCTGCCGCCACTCCGGATGAAACAGCTTTTTTTCCAGTAAAGCCAGTCGAAAAACGGTTAGCTGAGAGACACAACAAGATTGGAAAATCTCTGATGCGGTGGATTCCTCTGGCCGTGGCAGCTTCGGTTTTGATCGGCTTAATTATTACCGCGTTGCCATCAGGCCCAACGGTAACCGCCGAACAAATAGCTATGCCGCTCGCCGAGCTTGAAATGATCAACGACGAGCAAAGTGAAAGCCAGGCTCAAATGCTGAAAACACTGGAATTCGAACTACGGGCTTTGAAGTTGGAGTTGGGCAGTCTCAATAGCGAATCTGACTCGGAGGACAATTCATTGGAGGAGAGAAAACGCGTTGAAGAAACGCTTGATCGTCTGATCGAAAAAGTGAAACAATTTAGTGAAACAGAAACTAATCAAGACAACCTTTTTTAACACAGGAAAAACTACGATGAAGAGATTGATGATGGGAATGTCGCTGGCGATCGCCAGTCTACTATTTTGTGGGACAGCGACGGCTCAAGAAGAAATCGAAATCGAATTCGATACCGAACAA
>CAMYNE010000301.1 GCA_947259675.1 uncultured Pirellulaceae bacterium | reverse complement strand
CGGCCATCTACGCTAACTCGATTTGTCGCGATCAAGTTTATCGTTTCCGGATAAAGTTCACACTCTTGCTCAAAAACTCGAGTCGCCAGAGTGTTGACGTCGTCGCTTGGCAGTACTGAGACGGGTCGTTGAGCGATAATTGGACCATGGTCATACTGGTCGTCAACAAAGTGAACGGTGCATCCGCTTATTTTACAACCATAATCAAGAACGGCTTGATGAACCCGAGAACCGTAGTGACCCTTGCCGCAAAATGCCGGAATCAGGCTGGGGTGAATGTTGACAACGCGATTGACAAAGTCGGTTGGTATATTCAGCCGCCTCAGAAAGCCGCCCATGACGACCAGATTCGCTCCCGCCGCCCGGACTGACTCAAATATTGCCTCACTAAAAGCCTGGCATCCATCGAAATCCCGGTGATTGATGAGATCGCACTCGATCGATCCCTGTCGTGCGAATTGGAGGCCCCCTGCGTCCGGGTTATTCGAAATCACTTGACAGATATCAGGAACCAGTTTTCCCTCTGATTTCTTTTGAATCAAGTTTTTCAATGTCGTTCCACTACCGGAAATAAGCACTGAAATTGAAAACGGTTCGGGCATTTGGTTTGTTTCGATATTTCACTGGTAGATTTGAACGACTGCTCAACGGAACAACAGCCGTTATGCATTCTTCATTCTGAGCCCCTTGCTCTTCATGCTGCACTCGAGTTTCGAAACCAGGCTCGATTAGAATGCAGAATGCAGAACAAGGAATGCCGAATTGAGAATCACAGTCGCGGGCAAACGGATACATTACTAATTTGCGACTCGGATGAAAATGCTGAGCTTGTCTTCGCCGACTTCTCTTTCAATCGCTTCGATATCATCCGCTGGCGATTCCAGGTTCAGACTCACAGATAATGTCTCCTTCATGATGTATTCGCGATTCTCGTCGATTGCCGTCCGCAGTTCATCTGAGTCAGTAACCAGCCAGAGATCGATTCGATCCGTAAATTGTAAATCCATTTCCTTGCGACGATCCTGAACCAGGCGTACAACATCCCGTGATTTGCCAAGACGAATCAACTCGGGCGTTAACTCGGTCGAAAGCACGACTACGGCATTCGGTCCTTGCGCGGCCGCCCACCCTTCGTTGGCTTGTAATCGAACTTCGACGTCTTCGTTGTCAAGTTCGATTTGTTCGTCCTCGACTTCGATGACCGTTTTTCCGTCGGTGCTCAGTTCTTCCAGGATTTTTGAACCATCGGCATCCGCGAACGCCTGTTTGACTTTGGGCATCAGTTTGCCAACACGTGGACCGAGCCGCTTGAAGTTGGGAACGATTTGGTACGTAA
This sequence comes from uncultured Pirellulaceae bacterium, assembly GCA_947259675.1. Taxonomy (GTDB): domain Bacteria; phylum Planctomycetota; class Planctomycetia; order Pirellulales; family Pirellulaceae; genus Mariniblastus. The sequence goes on along the minus strand of CAMYNE010000301.1, from coordinate 3,104 downwards.
CATACTCACCAGCGTCAGCAGTGTAGGTCACCGACTGAACGTTGAGTTCTTCCATCAGAATTGCTTCATGGGCTTCCAGCCAGGCTTGTTCAGTTGGATCATTCAAAATCACGGTGACGCCTGAAAGTGGCTGACGCACTTTGAGCTTGGCGGCCATCCTCGCAGATCGACCTGAGGAAGCAATCTCGCGAAGCAGACTCATCTGCCGCGAAAGTTGGGCGTTCGTTTTTGACCCTGCGGGCGTCGGATACTCGCACAGATGAACACTCGCGAGCGCCGAGTCTTCGAAAACGCCGACCAGATTTTGCCAAATTGCTTCTGCAACAAATGGTACGAAAGGCGCGACAATCTTTACGATCGTGGTCAGGCATTCATAAAGCGTCCAATAGGCGTCGAGCTTTTCTTGAGCCCGTTTATCGCTGGCCCAAAATCGGTCACGGCTTCGACGAACATACCAGTTGCTTAAGCCGTCTACGAACGCCGTAATCTTCACACAGGCTCCATAATTATCGTACGCGTCCATTCGTTCGATAACGTCCGACAACGTTTGCTGCAATTCGCTTAAGACCCAACGGTCAAGTTCGCCACGTTCACTGGCAGGACGAAATCCATCGCCGCTCACCATAACGGCTGGTTCGAGTTGTCCCGGTGACGTGATAGACGCAGGATTGAATCCGTCGATATTGGCGTAGAGCACAAAGAAACTATAAACGTTCCAAAGCCTGAGGATAAACTCGGGAATGCTCTCTTTGATCGCTTGCTCTCGGTACCGAATTGCGGTCCAGGGCGGCTGGTTGGCAAAGAAGTACCACCTCAGCGCATCGGCGCCGAATTTATCAAATATCTCCTGGGGTTCCTTGTAGTTTCGTTTGCTCTTGGACATTTTTTGGCCATCTTCGCCAAGCATGAGGCCCAACACGATACAGTTCCTGAAAGGATGCGGGTATTCGCACGTCATCGTGTCGCTGTCTTTGCCGAACAGAAGCGTGCTAATTGCAAGTTGACTGTAAAACCAACCTCGCGTCTGGTCGATGGCTTCACTGATAAAGTCAGCTGGAAACTGCGATTCAAACTGGGACGTTCCTTCTTGAGGATATCCCCATTGGGCAAATGGCATCGCACCGCTGTCATACCAACAATCGATGACTTCCGTGACGCGTCGCATGCGGGCGCCACTGGCAAATGGCGAATCGTAAGTGACCTCATCGATGTACGGTTTGTGCACTTTCAGATCTTCTGGCAAGTCTGGGTTGGCTGCCTTGGCTTTCTCCCAGACCTCCGTTCCGGTGATTCCCGGTTTGGCAAGTAGTTCGTCGTAGTTGCCGATTGCTTCCTTTTCACCGGTTTTTTCGCAGACCCAGATCGGCAGCGGTGTACCCCAGTAGCGCTCGCGTGAAAGAGCCCAATCCACATTGCTTTCGAGGAAATTTCCAAACCGACCGTCTTTGATATGGCCTGGAAGCCAGTTGATTTTCTGGTTGTTGGCAATCAATTCGTCTTTGAACTGAGTCGTTTTGACAAACCAGCTTCGCCTTGGGTACTGGATCAACGGATCTTCGTCGGCTCGCCAACAGAAAGGATACTCGTGTTGATATTGCTCTAAAAAAAAAAGTTTGCCGTTATCCTTCAGCCACCGCACGATGGGTTTATCAGCGTCCTTCACCCACTGCCCGGCAAAATCGGGTGCTTCGTCGGTGAATTTTCCATTGGGAGCGACCGCACAGATCAGCTCAGGCCCTTGCCCTGGTTCGAAGCGATCTTGTTCTGCCAATAATAATTCAAAATCAACTTCGCCAAACGCGGGGGCTTCGTGAACGGCGCCTGATCCGCTTTCCGTCGTTACGAAATTGGCTGATGTGACGCGCCAGGCGACAAATTGTTGTTGTCCGTCTTTTAGTTGGCCCGTTTTCTGGCCGAGTTTTTTGTAATAAAAGTCAAAGGGTGGAACGTACCGTAAGCCTACCAATTTCGAGCCCATACAAGTCGATTTGATTTCCAGTTCCCGTTTGACTTTCTGGCCGATTTGTTCAACCAGGTCTTTGGCAAAGATCAAATAATGATCGAGTTCGGGATCGTAAACGGTCGCATACTCGATGTCTTCATTAACTGCCGCAAATTGATTGTTGGGAATGGTCCATGGTGTTGTCGTCCACACGAGCAAGCTGGTATTATCGCGATCAACAAGCGGAAACAAGACAAAGATGCTGGGGTCCATGACCGTCTTGTAGCCTTGCCCGACCTCACCGCTGCTGAGTGCCGTACCACCCTGCGCCCACCACCAGATGATCTTGTGGCCTTGATAAAGTAACCCACGATCGTAAAGGTTTTTGAGCGACCACCAGACCGACTCGACGTACGACTGGTGATAGGTCACGTAGGCGTCGTCCAGTTTGACCCAAAACCCAAGTCTTTCGGTCAGCTGTTCCCACTGTCGCATGTATTGCCAGACGCTTTGCTGACACTTCTGGATGAAGGGCTCGATTCCGAATTCTTCGATCTCTTCTTTGGAGTGGATTCCCATCTCCTTGCAGACTTCAACTTCGACGGGCAGCCCATGAGTATCCCAGCCCGCTTTTCTTTCGCAATAGAATCCCCGCATCGTCTTGTAACGAGGGAACAGGTCTTTCATCGCACGAGTCAAGCAGTGACCCGGATGAGGCTTGCCGTTGGCCGTAGGCGGTCCTTCATAAAACACGTACTTTGGGCCATTTTCACGTTGGGCCAGTGATTTGTCATAAATATTATTGTCGCGCCAAAACTCAAGAATTGCTTCTTCCTGCTTCGGAAAACTGACGTTATTTTCAACCGGTTGAAACATGCTCGAATCTTTCAGCGACGTCGACATGAAGAGACTTCCTCGATGGATTACTTAACAACTCGTCAAGATGATGGAGTGACAAAAGGGGCGAAGGTTCGTTAGCGCGAACATCAGCGCACGAAAAAACGCCCGTTTAGGTTACCTAATATCCCCGAACGGGCGATTTGTGTAAATGACGGCTGGGAAGCCCGCTTTTACCACCGCGTGTTGGCGTATTACTTATTGTCGTCGTCGGTCGGCGGCGTCAAGTGACCAAACTCGGTGTTAAAATCATCGCCGTATTGAT
>CAMYNE010000300.1 GCA_947259675.1 uncultured Pirellulaceae bacterium | reverse complement strand
CAAATTGTGCGGCGGAATATTGGTCGCCATTCCGACTGCGATTCCAGTCGCTCCATTGACCAGCAAGTTTGGCACACGACTAGGCAGCACGACCGGTTCGCGTTTACTCCCGTCGTAGTTTGCTTTGAATGCGACTGTATCGGTCGCCAAATCGTTTAAGACTTCGGCCGCGATCGGCGTAAGTCGACATTCGGTGTAGCGATACGCCGCTGCATTGTCACCGTCCACCGAACCAAAATTACCGCTTCCATCAATTAGAGGCATTCTTAAAGAAAACGGCTGGGCCATTCTCACGAGCGCATCGTAGATCGAATCGTTCCCGTGAGGATGGTATTTACCCATTACGTCACCAACGACGGTTGCACATTTTCTGTGTTTGGCCGTATGGTTTAACCCTTGCTGACCCATCGTGTACAGAATTCGACGCTGTACCGGCTTCAGACCATCGCGAACGTCGGGGAGCGCTCGACTCGTGATCACAGATAGCGAATAGTTGAGGTATCGAGTCTGCGCAGCGGCCCGCAAAGGAACGGTGGAGAAATCGTCTTCGTCATCGAAGAGTGTCTTCTCCGGTTTGCCATTGGTGCGAGCAGCACTTTTTCGCGAGTTTTTTTGAGGTGATTTGCTCGCACCGGAACGGGTCTTACGGGCCGTATTCGAGGTTTTTTTTCGTGGGCGACGTTTTGCCACGACAAGTCCTTTTCTGCGAAATCATCCTGATGCGGAACAGCAACGAGGCTAAGTTCTCAAACAATTGTGTATTAATCGTAATTTTTCGCTGCTGTTAAAGCGAGGTAACCTGCGCGGATTGTACCAATCACGCGGTTTTGGTCACAGACGGTTTTTCGGGTTGTACGATGCTGCGACCCAATTTGCGAGTGGATTCGATGTATTTGTCTGATACCCAATTTCGGGAATGGCCGACAGAAACCTGTGATACGGATTATTCGTCGACGTAGCGGTGATCCATCAGGCACCTTCAGGGAGGTGTCTTTCCAGCGCCAGGAGGGCGCTTTCACGCGCGAAAAATAAGCAGGAGCATTAGAAATGAAGATCCGCACCGCCGTAGTCACGGTCCTTGCCGTCGCTTGTGTCAGCTTTTTGACCAACTCAGTTCAAGCCCAAAACCATCTGTTCCCACAGTATTATACTCAGGGTGCCAGCCAAACAACGGCCGGAATTTATCCGGCTCCTCATTGGGTTCCCGTAAATGTGGGACATACTTACAACACTTACCAGCCGCTGATGCCTCACGAAATGATGTATCAGCATTGTCGAAAATACACCACCTACTACGGCAATCCTGGCGATTTCTACGGCAGTTGCGATTACGGTGTCAACAAGACAACTGTTCGATGGCAGGCGAGTTGTAATCACATGTTCAACTTGCCAGGCAGTTTTCGTGGCCTATTTGGCAGTCATTCAAAAGGCCGTTCGAAAGGTTGTTCAAAACGTGGCTGTGCAGATGTTGGATGTGATGATTGCGGTTGCAGCGACGGCTCCTGCGGTGAAGTTTATGGAGGCGGAGGAGTTTGCGGTTGCACGGCCAAATTGTCCGACCAAAAGATCGATCGATAGTCAAGTAAAAATCTACGCAGCAACTTCACAAGGTAGAAAAGACAATGAAGAAAATTCTTTTTATGATTTCCGCGTTGGCGATCGCTACTCTTAGCATGAACGTCAGTTCGGTTTCTGCTCAGGATTGCGGGTGCGATGCTGGCTGCTGCGATGTCGGCAGTCCAGCTGCAAAAGGGCATTCACTTTACGCTCACAGCCATCATGGTCGTCAGGCAACAAAAACCCATCGTTGGAATCAAGCTCAAATGGACGTTCATCCGTGGCACGGAGACTACTCCTATTGGCGATTCGGAACACCGACGGCACTGGTCGTTCCTCCAACCGCTGGATTCCAGACGAATTACAGTTGGGGTGTCGGTCGGACAACCAGTACTCCGATTTATCATCAATTTGGTTCCGGGGACGCCGGAATCATTGGCGGCGGAGAAGGCATGTTTTCTCCAACACCTTATTGGCCCAGCAACACCAATCAGTTCGGTGTTTATCCTGTCCGAGGGCCTTGGGGACGTCGTTAGACTTCGTAACCAGGAATGAGTTTGAAACGGTAGCCAAAGTGCTACCGTTTTTTTTGCGATAGCGTTTGAAACGCTTTGAAATTTTGACTCGATTTGATTTCATGGTAGTCGTTTTGATTACAAGCTGGTTCGATGAGCTAGCGTTCTTGTAGGTGTTAACGCTGATCGGCAAATATCTTTTAAAAACCATATGATTTGGTTAAAGAAATTCGGCGAGCGATCTCGTGCCGGTTTGAAAATTCTCTTTGGCACACCAACTGCAACTCTCTGTAGGCATCGGATTGAACTACGGAGAATTCAAATGTTTGTTTGTGAACTCTTAATCTTAGTTGGCGGTTTGGCAACGACGTTGTTGGCGATCAATGCGACAACTTCCGTCAAGAGCGAATGCCCGATCACTGGTTGTTAGAAATTTCGAGCTGATGAAAACCAAGGTCTGGGTTCGCCAATCTACGTCAAAAATGCAGGACGCGGCCTACAAAATCAAGGCGCGTTTTCGTCGGTAAATGAGTGGCCACTTCGAAGAGACCCATAAGCGCAACTCGGTCTAATTCTGGCAATCAATCAGCAAACGATCAAAATCGGTTTTCCATTTTGATTTCGACCAACCGGGCGGGATTGTTTTCAGGTATTCCAGCAGCTTCAGTGCTTCTGCCCGCTTGCCCAAGTCTTTTAAGCACCGTGCGACGTTATATTTGGCTTCGTACCAATTGTCGGTGTGGGGCCTTAGTTGTCTGGCAACGCGGCGCCATTGCGAAAGAGCCTTTTGAGTCGCGTCCTCTCCGCTGATTTTTGAAAGCCCGCGAGCAAGCTGCATTTGTGCCGCGGCAGATTTCGGTTGTCGTTTCGCAAGCTCCGTCAACGCATTTACAGCTTCCTTGTCACGTCCAAGTCGCTGCAACGCGTCCGTCCATTCGCCCATCCACTGAGTGCGCTTGTCTTCACTCAAGTTCATCTTGAGTGCGATCGCCGCGAGTTTGAACTTTGTATCGACCAAAGTTCTGGCCGTAGAATCCTGTACTCGTTTGAGAATCGAGTTGATACCGATTACCGATTGAAGCATCGCAGGTTCGCTTTGGGAAACTGGTGCGAATGCAGATTCGATTTCTTCATCCGACTTACCCAGGTCCGCCAATACCACAAGCAACCAGGACTGTATCGCCAATTTCGTTTTGGGTGTTGTAGCTCTCGTTGTTGCCAGCTGTAATTGCTCCGCGAGCGCGTCGCTGGCCACGGTGCCCTGAGCGAGACCTAGTCGGGCGAGGGCAAGGACGACTTGCTCATGACCGGAAACGGCTAACTCATTCTCATCCAGCAATCGCAATAGCCGGTCCGTATACGATCTGGCCACCGTCGTTGACTGAGGTTGTTCGCGAATTAAGGCGGACGTACATGCGGCCGATTGGATTATGGCATCGGGAAAAAAGCGACTGTCAACGTGAACCGTGAGATAATGATCAACTGCCTCTTCCCATTTGCCTTGACTTTGAAGCTGCCTGGCGGCCCAGATGCGGGCCCGGTTTGCCGATGGTTCGGCCGGCCAAGTCGCAATGTGCTGATTTACGAGTCGCGAAAACTCCAGTTTCCGTTCCGAAACCAGGGTTGGATCTTTATTGACGATTCGACTGTAGTTCCAACAACCGCGGAGATGAGCTGCCGGCGAGTTATCGGAATCGACAAATCGGTTTGCCAGTTCGACGAGCTTCTTGCTGGCCGCTTCGTTGTTGTCTTGTTTTTCGAGAACTTGCGACAGTTTGACGGTCGTCGAAAAGACGAGTGGCCAGTTTTTCAGCGACTCAGCCGTCTCGATTGCTTTTCCAAACGCTTTCAACGCATCATCAAGACGATTTTTACGAACTGCCTGCTCACCAATGCGAATCAATAGATCGGGCGAACTTTGATCGGTCACGCTTTCCGGAACGGAGTTATTCGCGATCCCTGCGGTGCCAATCACCAACAACTCGGCGCGCCGCCCCCAGTAGTCTCCATGATTTGATTCAATTTGAGCCAATTGCTGAGACGCTTTGTTTCGCCAACTTTTGTCCCCGGAATTTGCCAAACGCATCATGAGTTCGATCACTGCCAAATCGAGTTGCGGTGAGCGGTGCTTGATCTGGCTGACCTGAGAGATGATTTTCGGACCGGTTCGTAAGTCTCCCATTGCGATTACGAGCTTGATTTGTTGTTCGATCACGGCCTGTTTCGTTGCCAAGGTTGCGCTTTTTAGCGGCAACTCGGAAAGAATTTTTTGTGCCTCGGAGTATTGGCCCAACAACCGTTGACACTTTGCTCGCTGCAATTCAGTTTGCCACCACAACGGTTGTTCAGAATTGGTTTCTCGTCGCACGGCGTTGAGTTTTTCAAGCCCGACATTAAG
>CAMYNE010000299.1 GCA_947259675.1 uncultured Pirellulaceae bacterium | reverse complement strand
CGGCTAATGGTCACTAACGTTGAGCCAACGGATATTACCGTAGTTGTGTCTCCTGGGACGGCAAAAAGTTTTGGCCTGGAACTGAAACAGAAGTCGTCGTTGGAAGAAGGGGAGCCGGTTGAGACCGGATCTTATTTTCCGCTTCACGATGATTTTCAATCGATTCAATTCGAGATTCACGATGCCGATAACGAACATGGAGTTGCATACATCGCGGCGAACGAAGAGGGTTTGCCCGTCAAAGTCAATCGGGCAATTGTTAATGCTGATGTAATCTTGCCGATTGGTTGTCCGGACTCGAACGACCCAGACGGCCTGGTCGACTGCATTTACCCGACCTTCTGTAACGCGGAAACGCAAGCGCGTTTCCGGCAGCAGAAGGGATCCATTGCTGAAAGGCGAGCCGAGATCGCCCTTGCAAACGATCATCTCGGAGCTTTTTTTACGATTCAGATGGTTGTTGGGCCAGGCGAACAAATCTACCGTGCAATTTCCGGCGAAAGAACTACTGCGATTGACCTTGCCAAAACCGAATCAACCGACGCATGGCAAGTCAAGCCTGTTGATGGTGCAGACATGGCTATTGTGACCATCGAAGCCGAACAGCAAAGTTGGAAAGATTTTGCCCGGGCGATTGTGGCCGCCAATTCGATTGCTGTCAGCACGGGACCGATCTTTGTTTGGTGCAATCTCAATGAACGGCCCAAAAGCGAAATTCAAAAAGCACTTAATGAACCGTTTGAATCAACCCATCGTGCAAAATTATCCAGGTTGATGCAGCAGCTGGCGGACATCGTGTCAGAACGACAGGTGTTTCTGAAATCGAGACTACCACAATCCATCACCGAAGAATTGGGACTGGGGTACGTAGATTCTGTCGAAGACGTTTCCCGGTTGATTGCGAAACAGTCGTCTGGAGTTCTGCTTCGCGATGCCCACAGGTGCCAGTTGATGACTGAATTGGAAATGCATAACTTCTGTACGGCGGACACCAAGAATCTTCAGCCGGGTCATTTGACGGAGGCGTTTGTACTCAATACCAAAGGAAAATTGCTGGGGCACGTTTTCCTGATTGCCACCGAATCACAGATTCTGCTCAGTACGGTTGCGGGCCAATTCGATGTTCTGAACGAACATCTTGAAAAATACATCATTCGCGAAGACGTTCAACTGGTTGATGTTTCGAATGAACTGACGACCGTGTTTGTCTGCGGCCCGGCAGCTCAAGACGATCTGCGTCAGGTATGTGAACTTGTCCCGGCCAAAAACGGGGTAGCCAGTTTTAACTTTGCGGATCATGTGATCGAAATAAGCCGTCTTGAATTGGCGGGGGACGGCTTCATGTTCGTCTTGCCCCGATCCGCAAATGGATCATTTATTCAACGGTTGCGCGAAATCGGAATCCATCTTTGTTCCGAGAAAGCATTGAGTGTCGTTCGGATAGAGAATGCGACGCCCTGGTTCGCGATCGACGCTTCTGAAAACAATTTGCCACAAGAATTATGCCGTGACGAACAGGCAATTTCGTTCAACAAGGGTTGTTATCTTGGGCAGGAAACGGTGGCTCGAATCGACGCGATTGGACATGTAAATCAGTTGTTCGTTTCCTTTCAATTATCCGATCCGGTGGTTGCTGGATCAGAACTTACGTCCGAAAACAAAACAGTTGGCCGTTTGACTTCTGTCTGCTGGTCTCCCCAAGCCGAATCATGGATCGGCCTGGGTTTTCTGAAGCGATTGATGTGCAAACCTGGAATCGAGGTCAAGATTGGTAATGTGAGAGCCAAGGTCAAGATGTAACTCTGATGACGTACTTCATTCCTATAGAATTGGTAAGAAACCCCCGCGTTCACGCGGCGGGAGGTTCATCTTCGACCTAGCTTTAACTGAGTTGTGCCAATGTTGTCGCATTTAGGTTGATAGTGAAACTCCCCCCGCGTAAACGCGGGGGCGTCTCCCGAGGTAAGCCAGTTGCACCCATTTCAAAAAATCGAGTTTGCGACGACCCACCAAGTAGTTGTGCGAGTTCGGCCCACCCTGCGTGAGAATGCGGGCTGGCATTCCTCTTCCATTCAGCAACAAAAAAAACCGGGCTCACAATTTGTGAGCCCGGTTTATTTCTGTTCAATCTCGATAAAGAGTTAAAGCTTGTTTTAGTTAGTGCTATTCCACCACCAACGTTCGGCGGTGGGAGTTACAGCGTTTTCGCGAATTTTCGAAACACTGGCAACTTCTTGGGTATTCGCTGCGACAGCCCAAGAATCAACTTGCACGCCTCCGGAAACCGAAACAACCCACGAGTTCCTGAATTGTACGAATCCGCATTGTGACGGAACCGATTTGGGAACATTGAGTGAAGGAACGGAAACATAGCTCTGCTTCGAAGCGATCGTTGGAATGTCCAAGCCAACTTTCTCCAGCAAGTCTTCGCGTGCGATGATCGCGGCAACCACGGACAAGTCCATCAGGTTTCGCAAGTCACGGAAAACCGGTTCTTGCTGAGAGAGTTCATCGTATCGAGCGGTCATGGATTCCGCCCACGATTTGGCAAACTTGTTAGTCTTGCCCTGCTTGCGAACCGATTCGCCATTGGCATCAAAGAAGCTATCTTCGGTCAGCGCTCGAACGCCTTGGCCGCGAATCTGCCAAATTGTATTGTCGGGACTTTTGGCGACTGGCTGGTAGTTGCACTCCATCCAGAATCGTGGCGACGAGTTTTTGAAACTGGCGTTTTTGCGTCGAGCCATCTCAATGACACTCGGCATGTCTGCAATAGGAGCCTCTTCAAGGCCCATCGATAGCCGCTTCATCTTGTAGTCGGCGGCAACGAGGACTTGAGAAAAACGGCTGTTCTTGGGAATTCCGGTCAAAGTAATCTGTTGAGGACCAACGGTCTCTTCAATCGTCTGTTTCATATGCGGGCCGACTTTTACCGATCGGTAAAGTTTGTGAAGTCGTTTGATGCCGTTTTCGGTTGGGTCAATGGAAACCGAAATGCCTTGTCCCTGATTAGCCTCTTCCACGTTTCTCATCGCCACGAGAAAGTCTTCCAGGTGTAATACAGGCATCCCCGTAGTCTTACCAACTACGTTGCCTTTGCGGTCAATAGTCCAACCTTCACCGGGACCCCCAATCAGCACGTCATTATTTTCGGGGTCGAGCATGACGTATTCGATACGCTGGAGGCCCGCCATGAATTCGACATCGGCACTCAGCCGTTTGCCGGTTCGGGCGGCTTCGTTCATCGCAGCTTCGAGACCCTTAAGCGAAACAACACGAAGCTTTGTTTTCTTGTGAATGTCAGCGTCGGTGGCATTCAAGCCGTCGAGTAGTTGCTGACGAAGGCTGGAAGTGAGTTCGGCTGACTCGTCATTAAGAACGCCGTTAGCATCAATGCTGACACCGCCGACTACCGTCGGAAAGAAAAAACCATTTCCCAGCCCGCCTCCTCCGCCTCCTGGGGGTGGTGCTTGACCCAACGACATGCTGCATGTCATTAAACATACTGCAAAGCACAGTACATAGTTCCGGATAAATTTGGACGTTGCAAATTGCGCCGTCATGATCTGAACTCCTAGTAAAAAAGCCTTGCCCCTATTGTCATTCAGTCTAATCGACTGAATAGGTATGTAGTCTATCTATCTTGTAAGCTGTTCCGCAGGATCGGTAGTCTTATAATTGTTTAAGACTGGTAAATACTGGTCGTTTGCCATTAAAATATGATTGGCGAATCAACTTTGACCAATCTCTAGATTAACCAGAGGGCTATTTGAAAGCAAGAAAAACGGGGCAAACACCCGCATTTTGCCTGTTATTGCAATAGCCAAGCACAACTTTTGCCAATCCAACCAATTGGCCTTACGAATTATACAATGGGAACAGACAGTAAAACCCCAGCTTCTTCGGCAATTGCGTATCTTGTCATTCGTGATGGCAAAAAATGGTCGGATGTTTTTCGTCTGATGCCCGGCAGAACTGTCACAATCGGCCGTTCGCCAACCAATCAAATCGTGATCAAAGAAGAACAGGCTAGCCGAAAACACGCGGAAATCTTCCTTTCTGATGGGACTTGGACGGTTCGAGACCTGAAATCTCGCAATGGGACGGCCGTTGGAGACGAAAGAGTGACTGGCGACCGAGCTCTTCAGCCGGGGGATGTGATCTGGATCGCAAACACACAAATGGCGTTTGTGCACGATCTCTCATCCGCCTACGACCGAAAAATATTTTCCCGAGTCGAGATTGGGAACGAGACAATTACCGGTTTGGAGGTCGACGACGATCAGGCCACTTTGTCGGGTTTGAAGATCGAGCCGCAAACGATCACCCACCGGCGGCAAAAAACCAAGTTTCTTCAAGACGACGAAATCGACGAAGAAGACGAAGTTGAACCAATTCCCAAAGTCGGTCGCGCGGCCGCCAAGCTCTGTCGGCTGGCCTTTGAACTCGCCAACGAGACGACTCCTCGTGGTATCGCTCGAATGGCACTGGACAGCATGATCGACGATACTCATGTCGATGCGGGCGCGGTCCTCATGGTGCCTCGGGCGAAGCCGAAAACAACCGACCCTCAAAAATTGGAAATCATTGCTTGGCGATCAGAGAATCGTCCTGAGTATCAACGCGTTTCCAAGTTTCTTGCCGAAACCGTGTTGCGAGATGGCGAAGCAGTTTTGGCGCGTGATATTCAAGATGACAGTGCTCTCGGTTTGCGCGACAGCAAAGGCGAAATTCACGCGACCAGCGTAATCTGTGCCCCAATTCGAATGGCCAATCGTACGATCGGCTTGATTCACATGTATTCGACTCGTCCGGAAGGACTGCTCGATCCAGACGATCTGGAATTCACGCTTGCCGTTGCCGAAACCGTTGGCCTGGCCCTCCGGACGAGATACCGCGAACAAAAACTGGTCGCGGATTTGACCAAAACGCGATCCGAAATTGATTTGTTACGCGCTCAATTGGGAGCGGAAAACGAGCTCGTGGGTAGCAGTCCAGCCATGCTTGCTGTCCATCAGCAAATCGCCAAAGCAGCACCAAGCAACGCGACGGTCCTCATCCGCGGTGAAAGCGGTGTTGGAAAAGAGCTTGTCGCTCGTGCGGTTCACTACGCGAGTCCTCGGGCAAAAAACGCGTTTGTTTGCCTCAACTGTGCCGCACTTTCCGAATCTTTACTTGAGAGCGAATTGTTTGGTCATGAAAAAGGTGCCTTCACGGGCGCGACCGATCGGAAAATTGGGAAATTCGAAGCTGCCCACAAAGGCACTTTGATGCTTGACGAAATCGGCGAAATGAGCCAATCGATTCAGGCCAAATTTCTTCGAGTGCTTGAAGGCCATCTGTTCGAACGCGTTGGCGGCAATAAGCCAATCAAAGTCGACGTGCGAGTTATCGCGGCAACGAATCGCGACTTGGAAAAGGATGTCCGCAACGGAACG
>CAMYNE010000298.1 GCA_947259675.1 uncultured Pirellulaceae bacterium | reverse complement strand
CTTCACGGGCTCCTTGGCGATCCAAGAATCGCTTCAGAGACAGACGCTGAGCATGGGCCCCGCGCAGGGCGCCTATACCAGGCACATCAGTTCGCTCTCGCCACCCCAGCTAAAATCGCTCGATTATGACCAGTTGCTCGAGGAGCGGCGCGAGCAAGACGAGGTCAAACCTCAGGTTCACGAGATCTCGCGACTGGTTCCAGCCGACCAATACTTCCTGCACTTCAACTCGATCAAGGCGTTGGGCGAAGCTCTCGATCTATCGAGTCAGTGGGGCGACGATCTACTGCGGCTCTACACGCTGACGGCACAGGACAACCGCTTGCGAGCGAAGTTGGAAGAGCAGCTCGGATTAAGCCGCGATGGTTTAGAGCAAATGTTCGCCGAGGGGGCCGCGGAAGAGGTCGCAGTGACCGGTTCGGACCCATACCTGTTGGACGGAACCGATGTGACGATGATCCTGCGGGTCGTCGATGAAGGTGCGTTCACCAAACAAGCGCTCCGATGGACTGAGGATGCCCGCGATCGACACCCGGATTTGGTGGAGCGCCAGTTCAACTATCGTGGGCATCAAATCACGGCCCGGTACACCAGTGACCGCTTAGTGAGTTCATTCTTTACCAAGCACGACGATTACTTCGTCTATTCCAACTCGCACCGCGCCATCCGGAGGATCATCGACGCGGCGACTGAGACGGAATCGAATCTTTATGAGGCCCTGGACTACCGTTACATCACGACGATTCTGCCGCCTTCTGAAAACGATAAATCCGGGTTTTTCTACGCTTCTGAAGCGTTCATTAAAAAAATGGTTGCCGCGGAAGCCAAAATTTCGCAAAAACGGCGGATGCAATGCTTCAATAACCTCATCATGCAAAACAATGCGTCACTGTTCTATCGGCTGGAGAATGGACGTTCACCGAATTCGCTCAGCGAATTGTCAGACGACCGGTACGTCGATACCAAGAAAATTGTTTGTCCGCACGGCGGAGCCTATGCTTTCGATACGGCCAGCGACACCTGTACCTGCTCACTGCACAACCGCTTAAAGTACTTGACGCCAAACGCCGAGCTTTCGGTGCAAAGTGTCTCGAAACAGGAAGCGGATGAATACGCGCGTTACCGCAAACGATACGAGCAATTTTGGCAAAGAGTGTTTGACCCCATCGCGGTGCGAATCACCGTCAATTCCTCGGTGAAACTGGAGACCTGTATCTTGCCGATGGCCAATAGCGGTATTTACGACGACTTGCGTGAAAAAGTCGACAAGAATCCTCAACGAATTATTACTTCGCGGATCGCACCCTCGGCCATCGCCTCGTACGTGATGGTGCCCGGTCGCGAAAACACTGCCGAGTTTCTACGTATGATACCCGGCGTGCCAGAGGTCATCGAAGACGATCCGACGCTGACCGATTTGAGCTGGATTGGCGATCGTGTTTCAGTCCATCTTTGTGACGGTGACAGTATCCTGGAGATTGATCCGACGCGAATCAAACCGCTCGATTTACCGTTGGTTGGTAAGGCGTCGACCGACATGCAGGGAATTGTTGCCGCAGTTTTCATGATGGCTAACCTGCCTGTTTATGCGACCGTGGATGTCGAGAATCGCGAAAAGGCGGATCGCATGCTGCAACAGTTTGCGGAACACATTTTTCTACAGGATGGAAATCTTGGCGGATTTGAAACGAAGCTGGATGCGTATCAATTGCCCGAGTACAAGGATCACGAAATCTATGTTCTAAATATTGGCCTGTATGCACTATCGCTGAGACTGCACGTTTCACTGGTCGGCGATCAATTGGTGCTGGCGACCAAGCCTGAAGTGCTCCGCGAAGTCATCGACGCCAGCAAGGCAGAGCCTAATCAAGACGCCCCGTTGGCTCACATGTTGTTTCGCCTGGATCATCGCGCGCTTGATCGTCTGAGCGACGATGTACAACTGTATTGGGCTGAAAAGTCGCGAGTCTCCTGTCACCGCAACGTGATTTCAATTTACAACTTTCACAAATTGTACGGTGTACCTATCGACAAGATTCCCGAACTGTCGGAGGCCAAATATGGCGTTCGCTATTTCTGTCCCGATCAGGGAGAGTACTCGTTCGACAAGGAGCTCAACCAAGTCGTGTGCAGCGTGCACGGCAACCGCGAACATTCGCAACAGCATTCGCGAATCGACAAGAACTCGTCTTTCTCTAAGTTCATTGAAAGTCTCGACACGATTACGGCCTCGCTCGTATTTGAGGACGATGCTTTGCTGACAACCGTAGAAATCGGACGCAGCCAACACGACGATGATGAGTGAGTTTGTTGGTAATCTGTTAAACTAGACTCAACACGCACGGAGTCATGTCAAAAAATCGGTCAAGATTCAGAAAAAAAGCCAGTCGAGTCCTTGGTGTATTGGATTTTATTGTCGTAGACTGCTTTCTGTTCGTAACAGATTCGCTTGATGGGACAAAAAAATGCTGTTTGCAAAGAGAGGCCGCTGCCAGTCTTGTTGTTGCTTTAGCCGGACCTTGATTCCGAGTTTGATTTTGTTGCTGGTGATTGGCGGCCAACCGCTGTTTTCAATGCAGGTTCAAAATCAGGATGATTCCTCCGCCGGCCATGCACTGAGCTTGTTATTCGATGCCCATCGAGCGCCAACCGCCAAGAGCATGGGCTTGCTTCAAGGCAACTTTCTCGATGCCGTCGACGTTAGTGGTTCCCTGCAGTTGGCGGTGGTTATTGATGCCAGCGAAAGCATGGAGGACCAACTTAAATCGATTCGCAAAAATCTGCATTACCTGATTAGCGACCTGGACCGGATTTTGGACGGCTCGATCGAAACCGCGGTGGTGACTTATTCGGATATTGGTGACAAGACAGTTCCGGTAACAATACATAGTCAAGGGTTTGTGGACGCCCAGGCGACGGAACGAATCATCAGCCAACTTGTACCCGCATCCGGCAAGCCTTATTTCCCGGAAGCAGCTGACCTGGGTGTTCACCGCGCGATTAGTAGCTTGCCCTGGTCTGACGAAGCGAACATCGAACGTTGGGTATTGGTGATTGCCGATGCGCCGCCGTATGAGCCGTCTTTCAAAGACGCCCAGACCGGGGCGAAACGTTGGTACGAAACAGAGCTATTGCTGGATCTGGCGAATCAGAAAGGCATTAAGGTGCATTGTCTGTTATGTAACAGCCGCGAGTCAGAAAAAAAGTCGTTTGAAATGCTGTTGGACGATACTCGAAAGTTCATGACACGGCTCTCATCCGATACGGGTGGACTGATGTTGGACATGTCATATGACCAAGTTCGAAAAGCGCTTGCCGATAGTGCTCAGCGGATGCGAACGCAATACGTACGTATCGGCCATATTACTGAGTCCGATATTCAAAACGCTCGGGGAGATTCGGTTGCCAACGCCGATGCAGATCAACCGCTTCGGATCGTGGTTGTTCCCTTATTGCCGTTGGACGAAGTTTCCTTTTTTCATCAACGTCCTGAAGTACAGGTTGCGACCGAACTTCGAGACTTGTTGAAACAGATGCCCAATTCGCCTGTCGTGCACCCCCGTCAAATACAAATGCAGATCACTCGGCTGAAAAGCGAAGGGGTACCGGTTGAAGATTGGCCCCAAGCATTGTGTTATCGTCTGCGCTCCCAGTTGATCATCACCGGCCAAGTCCGCAGTGCCAGAGACCAACTTGCCGTGAGTCTTGAGGTCCGTGGGCCGGATTCAAAAGAGTCGCTGGCCAGTATCAAGCTGACGGCTGATTCCCAAAACCTGGCTCGGCAGATCATTGGTCAGCTTGCCCAGACACGGGCGCCTTCTCCTGAGATTTCGCCGTTGGTCAATCGACTCACGAAATATGCGACGGATCAGCAAATTGACGGAACCGAAATCGGAGCTTTGTCAAAACTGAAACCGGATGAGCGGCAAATGCTGATGTCCGGATTGTCAGCCCTTGAGCAGGCAACCGGTTATGCAAAAGGCGATTTGAACGGTCTCAGCCTGCTTCAAGCAGCCGAAGAGAGTCTGAAAAAATTTCTTGTTGTCAATCCAACCCATTCGTACGCACTCATGATGTTGGCCAGCGCGCAATTCAATCTGGCTGCAGCCTACGAAACAACCGGTTCGGTCGAAAATGCGAAAGCCAAGTTTACCGAGTCGACTCGATCGATCCAGTCAGCGTTTCAATCGAGAACCCAATTGGTTGACGAGCTGTTAAAGTTGGAATTGGAAGGCGATTATCACTTGTTGGTGCGAAAACAATACCCGGCGTCGATCGAGCGCTATAACACGATCATTGGACAAAGTGAAGCGTCTCCTTTGAATTCTTCGTTGCACGCCCATTGGATGCTGGCCGGCATTTTCAGTGGTGATTGGGGTGTCGAACAGATCGATCCCAGCCTGGTCGATCTCGCAGCGGCTCGCGGTCACTTGATTCAGATCCTGGCTCATTGGCCCGAGTCCTCACAAGCCAATTTGAT
>CAMYNE010000297.1 GCA_947259675.1 uncultured Pirellulaceae bacterium | reverse complement strand
TTGGCTTCCCTGGACTAGGTGGACAGCGCCACTTTCTATGAGCGGCAAGGCGCTAGCCGCCGGTTCGATGTAGAAAATACCGGCGGCTAGCGCCTTGCCGCTCACAGCTGCGTGAAACATCGTGTCTTTCCGTGCAACAGACCGAATATGGGGCTGTTCATTTAGAACGTTCAAAAATCTACGGAGATTGAGATTTTGCAGCCAGGTATTGGCCTTCGGCGAGCCCGCTGCGAATTAGATGAGCGGCCCAGGCTGGGGATTTTGCCCACTGACGCTTGAAGCGATACGCGGCGAACTCATAAATCATCTGCCACCAAAGTTTCTTCGGATCGGTGGACCAGGCGTTGTCTTTGACGATTAGAGCCTTGCCTTGCCCAATGAAATAGTCTCGAACGTAGGCTTCATTGGCTCGATTCTGCCCGATGATATGAAACAGGCTCGATTCTGGAACCCATGATCCGCGATAGCCGGCCGCCAGTAATCGTTGAAACATCTCGATTTCGTCTTCTCCGAGCACGTGGTCTTCACGTCGACCAAGTTCAACATTGTAAAGAAACTTTTTTTGCACACTCGTTCGAATTGCGAAGTTGGCTCCGTAGGGCAACTGTTCCGGTTTTAGTTCAGCCGGTTCCAATCCCAAATCCCGTTCCGCAAAACAGCCTTTTAACACATCCCAATTTTCTTCAATCCAGGCGGGTTTTTCCGGGATAAATTTGGGAATAATTTTACCACCCCAAAATGCCTCGTCCTGATTGGCCGACGCGCGAACATACGAGTTGAGCCAATTCGAATCAACGATCACATCGTCATCCGTCCATAACATCAAATCGCCATCGGCAACCCCGATCGCTCGATTACGGCTGAATGTGTGTCCTTGTTGCGGTTCAGTTTGAAGCACGACCGATAGTCTGTGATTGATGTTGGCGTCTTCGGCGAGCTGTTTTTCAAATGCTCTTACGCGCTCAATCGTGTTATCCGTCGAGTTATTGTTGACGACGACGATTCGAGTCGTTATGCCCTCGGGAATCGTGACTCGGCGGATACTTTGCAGCGTATCAGAAAGAAGTTCAGCTCGATTCCAAGTGCAAATCGCAATATCGATTTTCATTGGCCAAGCCTGTTCAATTTGTTGAAGGATTAGGCGGGAGCAGTGTAGCACCAATTGTCTCAATTGTTCTTGAGCTTTTATGGTGTCGCTCTGCAATTGGGACAATTGCAGCTACACTCAACCGGCCGTGCCAACCGCAGGCTTAAAATTCCGGTTTGCAATTCCGTTTCTTGATACCATCGCGGGCGATTCCTCAGTTTGAATTGGATCGAGACCTGCGAGTCCAGTGATTTGATTAGCGAATTCAAGAATCGGATCAGCCGGGTATCGTTCGCGAATGTGTTGTCCGGCCAGCTCTCCCATTTCGCGCCAAGATTCGCGTTTTTGCCAGGCCTTTTCCAGGACCTTATCGATCAGGCCAACCGTGGCTCCTTCAGCAACAAAACCTGATTCGCCGTCATCCATCAGTTCCCGATTGCGACCGATGTCAGTAGAAATGCACATGCGATTACAAATCATGGCTTCAATTACAACGAGCGGAGCACCTTCATAACGAGAGGGCAACAACAGCGCGTGGTTTTCTGTCCAGATATCTTCGACGCGATCGACGAAGCCTCCAAACTTAAGCTTGTTTTCGAGTCCATGAATCTTGATCAAATCCTCGAGTTGGCGCTTGTTGCCCTGGTCATGGCCGTAGAAAGTAATTTCGATGTTTCGATTCTTCCACTTATCCTGCTTCATCACGTCCACGATTAAGTCCTGACCTTTGGACTGAAAGTGGAATCTGCCGACGCACGCAATCTTGTGAACTTCTTCGGCTGAAGGCCATTCTGGATTCGCTTCGTAATCGACGTTAAATGGATTGGCGATGATTTCCCAATTGGTCAGCCGCATCGCGATGTTATTTTGAAGTTTGTCCGCATTTTCCTGGGACACAAACAGGACTTTCGCTGCGTTCTTGTACCAGCGACGGTAATCGTCCAAACGATCGCTGTGAATGAAAAAGAAGTCGCTTGCGCACTGGATATTGACCGCGTACGGAATTCCCAGCTTGATACATTCGTCGGCGACGGGAACCTGGTCTGGGTGATAACCGAGTGTCACCATTACGGCGTCTGGTCTTGTTGCTTCCAACCAACTGAGCTTCTTTTGTTTGGTTCCGCTAAACAAATTTTTTAGCGATTCTTTCCGCGCTTGAATGAACGATTTGGGTTCGTTTCGATACCAGATGTCGGAGCCTTTTTTTTCGAGCTCTTGCAATTGTTTCGGTTTGTAAGGCCACCATTTGTAATTTACCGTGACATCGTGCCCTTCTTTTCGAAGTAGCCGCGCAGTCTTACACCACAATGCTTCACTGCCGCCCCACGGGACGCCACTCATACACGAATAAAAACCGAACTTCACGTAAAACGCTCCAGAGAAACCAGTAGTATTCTTGAAACACGGATAGGGATGGGAAACGATTAGCCAGCCTTGGCGGCTGCGGGCTTGATACCGCCGTTTGCGGAAAGCTCGCTGTCTTCTAAACAATAATTTGCCCGGGCAAAGTCGTAAACTCGCTTCAGCAGCGGATAATCGTGATAGAACTTTTCCCGCAGATACTCTGGTACTGGTTCATCGTACATCGACACATTCATATGGGGTAATTTCCACTCCGGTTTTCCAAGTATTTTCGCCAGATTATCGATAGATGTCTGCAAATCTTCGAAAACACCGATATAAACAAACCTTTGACGAAGTTTTTCGGTGCAATTATCCAGTGTCATATCCTGCGGGAGATGGCTGAATAACCAATACGGGTAGGAGGTAACATAGCTTTCGACCGTTGGGAACTGATCTCGAATATCGACCGGCTTTCCCCGGTACCAGAATTTTCCATCAAGGCTTCGCCCTTTGGCGAAAAAATACATGGAAACCGTTAAATCAAAAGGATCCCGCAATATTGTAAAATACTGGTCCAGTTCCGGATAAAAGTACGGCAGCCCATATCCACGACCATGATTGAAGTGGCCGTGGATGCATTTTACATTTTCCAGCCAGTTTCCATCCGCATCACGAGTTTCAACTCGCGGCAGAATGATGTCTTTCGTCTCATCCTGATTCAGTTTGTGATAGACGTCGCCAAACCACTGTCGGAGCAAGCGAACGACGCTGGTCCCAGCGCATTTGGGAATGTGCGTGTAAATAATCGGCTTGCTAGGATCGTATTTCTTCATAAGTCACCGGTGGTCCGAAGTTCCTGCCTTGAATTGTGTGTATTTGAGCCCAACTTTCCAGCCAATAAAGCCGATAGCAAATCGAGTTTTTTGTTGCTGAACTCACAAAACTTCAGGTGCCTCTTTATATTGGTTGAGTTTGTGTAATCGGCCGCGGTTGTTCGTTTATCGAAGGTCCCTTTCAATTCTGAACAAAGCGAAGCCCAAGGGTTCATCAAACGGCTAATCCCTGGTTTGAGTTTCGGGTGTTATAGGCTCGCCAAGTTCTTCCGCCAGGGGCACTGATTTTTCTGCCGTTAAACCGTCTTTATCCATCAAATTGGTTTGTCGTTGGGGATTTGCAGGCTTGAGCCCAAATCGTTCTCTCAAATTGACAACGTAAGTGTGCATTCGTGCGTTTCTAACTCTCAAGCGATCAAGCATGCTTAATGCCTGCGCGAGAAACTTGTTTTTTTCATTGAGTTCACGGGGAACGGTTTCGAGCCGTTTAATCGCCTGTGCCAGTTCTACTTGCAGGCGCGCTACGTCTGAGTCTTTGAATGCCGCGTTGTCCGGATAAAGCGTCCTCAGGTCAAAGTCCGATTCAACTCGGGCGAAGCCCCGCAGGTCGTCGGCCAGAATACGGGCAGGCATCTGGATTGGCTGGTCGGATGCACGTGCGACTCGTCCAAGTTCAACCATTTCACGGATCAGTTCAATTAGTCTTGGCTTGGCAGGTGTCGCGCATTCGAGTTGATCGTGCAAGACGGCTTGTTGAAACAACATTTTTGCGGGAGGTGGATTCGCGAGTTCTTTCAAAATCCAGTTGAAGTGTTTGGGGGCGTTGATTAACCAGGCACCGGAAACGTATTGTGGGGCGTTATGAAAATCGAGAATTGCAGTCGGTCGTTTCTTCAACAGGCTTTCCAGGTAAAGGGTCGAAGGCGTTGTGATCACTGCATCGCTGCGGTCGATCGCGTCAGACAGCGACGGCCGCGTTTCTGGATCGCCGTCCATCGGCACGCCAATCTCGTTCTCTAAACCGTCTGTCAACCGCCAGGTTACTTCCGTCAAACGGCCGTTAGCTCGAGGGTTTTTTTCAAGCCGTTCTTTGATGTGCGAAAGCGATTCGATAACGGCGGCTCGCTGTACCTCGTTGAACGCCGGCGTACTGGCTGTCGCAATCAGTAACCGAAAAGAAGCTTCGGTATTTACGGGTGAAATATGCTCGGTCGCAGCATCCAAAC
>CAMYNE010000296.1 GCA_947259675.1 uncultured Pirellulaceae bacterium | reverse complement strand
GGCTACTACCTCAGCAAATAAAGACTGGAGATCATACGACTCAAATGATTCAAGTTGGTGTTAAAGGAATGTACGTTGGGCTGGTGGGGCTTTATGTTGGCGCCGGCGGAAAGCGTATCAAGTACGAGCGAGTCGCCCTCGATCACCGCTTTAAAGATTCGCCAGAAATGATGGATATGTTCGCGCAATACCAAAAAGAACTTGAAACGCTCTATTCCGCTGGTGACAACCAGGACATTCGACCGCGACCACATCCTTCTGGATTCAAATTCGTTGGATCCGAATCGTGTAATGAGTGTCACGACGAGGAGTACGAAATCTGGGCTGACGGTGTAAATCTGGATGGCGACGCTCCCCATTTCAAAGCTACCGCCGACATCGTCAAACCCCCAAATGATCGAGGCGCAATCGCTCGTCACTTCGATCCGGAATGCATCAGTTGCCACGTGACCGGCTGGAACCCCCAGAATTTCTATCCGTATCAAACCGGATTCATCAACGAGAAAAAAGATGTGTTGCTGCACGGTAACGGCTGTGAAAACTGTCACGGGCCTGGCTCGGAACACATTGAAGCCGAACAAGCGAACAAGGATAAAAAGCGCATCGAGGAGATGCGAGTTGCCATGCGCTTGACGTTAGCGCAGGCAAAAGCGGAAGCGTGCATGGAATGTCACGACGTTGATAACAGCCCCGATTTCTCCGCCGACGGAGCCTTCGAGGAATATTGGGAACAAATCAAACATGGCGAAGATCAATAGTTGCCCATCCTCTGTCTCAATCCAAACAGCGGGTGAGCGATCACCCGCTTTTTTTGTCGCAAATGCGTTTGCGGCGCTGGCCGTAACCGTTACCTGATTGAATTCAGCTCATCAGTTAACTCTAATTGGGATGCACTTGAATTCAGGAGATCCCCATGGCCATTCGACCTTCTCTCAATCGTCGTCGTTTCATTCAAGCGGCAACCGCGACAGCCCTCTGTAAGGTTCATCGCCCTGTGCTCGCGCAACCGGTAACAGGAACAATGGAAGAGTATTCGTTGCAAGATCGGATTTTCAAAACGCTCAAAATCGGGATGGTTAAAGTCGAAGGATCGTTGACGGACAAATTCAACGCCGTCAAAGAAGCGGGATTCGCCGGCATCGAAATGAACTCTCCCGGCATGAATGTCGAAGCGACCAAAAAGGCGATCGCCGAATCGGGTTTACCGGTTGATGGCACGGTGTGTTCAACGCACTGGAATCTGACTCACACTAATAGCGACGAGAAAATCCGCGCACAGGCACTTGCCGATCTGATGACCGCCATCCGCGATACTCACGCTGTAGGCGGTAATTCTGTTCTGTTAGTCGCTGGGCATGGTAAAGACGGGCCGGAAGATGAAATTTGGCCAAGATCAGTTGAGAATATATCCAAAGCGTTGCCACTGTGTGCCAGGCTGGGCATTCACATTGTCATTGAGAATGTCTGGAACCGATTTCTGTACGATCACGACGGAGATCATACGCAAACCGCGGACAAATATTTGAAGTACGTAGAGGAATTCAATTCACCCTGGGTCGGATTGCAATTAGATATCGGCAACCATTGGAAATACGGCAGTATGGGCGATTGGATCCGAACGCTCGGGACTCGAATTGTAAAGCTCGATCTGAAAGGCTATTCACGAGCCAAATCCGAGTGGGCAAAAATTGGTGAAGGCGATATCGACTGGGCCGATGTTCGCGCTGCCTTAACCGAAATCAACTACTATGGATGGGCAGCCGCTGAAGTCGGCGGTGGCGATTTGACAAGATTGAAAGAAGTGTCGGCCAACATGGATCGCGTTTTCGGACTTAAAAGTTGAAAGCAGTTTGACAGAACGTTATCTCGAATTGTCCGTACAGCTCCATCGCGTCCGTTTTCGACGATTGGACTGTTGCGGCTGATTCCGCTTCAATTCTGGCTGGAAATGCAGCGAACGAAGTTGAAAAAACGCGGGCTAACTAGCATACTTAACTGACATTGTTTGTTTTTGTCGAGCGATTCGCGGCGCTGAGTGTCCTCGAATTTGCCTTTTTTCGTGATATTCAAATATTGCGCGGGAAATTAGAGCTTACTTAATGAACCAACCTCCGATCGATAATTCGACTCCCGATCTGACCGGACAGACGATTGGTGAATATTATTTGATCCGGCGGTTGGGCAGGGGGGGAATGGCTGATGTTTATCTTTCCCAACAACAATCCTTGAAAAGAAATGTCGCGCTGAAGATTCTCAAGCCCGAGTTGGCGCGCGACAACTCGTACATCCAGCGATTTCTCCGCGAAGCCCAGGCAGCCGCCGCACTGGTTCAAGCTAACATCGTTCAGATTTACGAAGTTGGGCAAGATAACGGAGTCCATTTCATTGCCCAGGAATACGTACCGGGACGCAATCTGCGACAATACATCTCTCGATATGGTGCGGTTGAACCGGTAATGGCAGTCAATGTGCTGCGTCAGGTTGCGCTGGCACTTCAAAAAGCGGACGAGATGAACGTCATTCACCGGGACATCAAACCGGAAAACATCATGATTTCAACCACCGGCGAAGTCAAAGTCGCGGACTTCGGTCTCGCACGAGTGAATAACGAGCGGGCTCGACAAGACTTGACCCAAATCGGCATTACGATGGGGACACCGCTGTATATGAGCCCGGAACAGGTCGAAGGTCAGAAAATCGATCCGCGCAGTGATATTTATTCACTAGGTGTGACGGCCTATCACATGCTCACTGGGCGGCCACCTTACGAGGGCGAAAATGCACTTGCAATCGCGCTCCAGCATGTCAACACTGAGCCACAACCACTCGCCGAAATCCGCCCTGATGTTCCCGTCGAGCTGTGTCAGCTTGTTCACAAGATGATCGCGAAATCACCCGATGATCGACCTGCTGATGCTGCGTTTCTCATCAAAGAGATTCGCAAAATAAAAATCGATGTCGATGAAGACTGGGAAGAATTGATCGAAAAACTTGCTGCCACGGAGTCGATGGGTACCGCGGGATCGCAGACGGTTCCCGAATCTAAACTGGCCGTCACGCGACAGCTCGAAGCGGTCATGAAAGGGAATATCCAGTCGTGGTGGAAATCGCCATCGACAATGTTACTCCTGGCTTCGCTGATTCTTCTAGGGCTGGCTTTGGGAACCTGGAATGCATTTGGCAATCCACCAGTCGATCCGTTCGATGTGGAAGGAAGAATTCTAAGTTCGATCGTCAAAGAAAACAATGTTCGTGAACAATACCGCATGGCATATTGGTTCAATACAGAAGACCACTGGAAAGCGGTTATTGAGTATTTTCCGCTAAATGAGGCTGAAGACGAAAACAACATGCTGTACTACCATCGCGAGGCGAATGCACGACTTGGCGAGTTTTACCTGAAACATCAAGACTGGGATAACGCACACGAGATCTACGACAAACTTAGAAACATCGAAGATATCAACGAACGATTCAATG
Organism: uncultured Pirellulaceae bacterium; assembly: GCA_947259675.1. GTDB lineage: Bacteria > Planctomycetota > Planctomycetia > Pirellulales > Pirellulaceae > Mariniblastus. The sequence goes on along the minus strand of CAMYNE010000296.1, from coordinate 4,661 downwards.
TCATTGGCTGGGCCGGGCTGGCAATCGTCTACAATCAACGCAACTCGGAAGACACCCGTGAACAACTGGCTCTCGTCAGAAACGCGCTTGCCATGGTTGAAAACAAAAGGGATAAGCTCAACCGTTTCCTGCGTGACCAGATTGACGAGCTGTTAATCTTGTACACACAAACCAATCACGCGATCAAGTCATGAATGACATTTCCGTGGACATCGGTAAGCCGAAAGTCGCGACCTTGATAGCGAAACGTCAAGCGCCGATGATCGATCCCAAGCAAATGAAGAATGGTCGCGTTTAAGTCGTGGATGTGCATCGTGCCTGGCGTCCAGGTTTCCTTGCCTGGCTGAGGATCAAGCGGATTCCCGTGTTCGTCGGCAATGTTGTAGCCGTAATCGTCGGTCCGGCCGTAAGTGATGCCGGCTTTGACGCCTCCGCCTGCCAACCAAACTGTAAAGCAACGTGGATGATGGTCGCGGCCGTAATTCTCCTTCGTGAGCCCGCCCTGGCAATAAGCCGTGCGACCGAATTCGCCGCCCCAGATCACGAGTGTGTCATCGAGCATCCCGCGTTGTTTCAGATCCTGAATTAGCGCGGCACATCCTTGGTCGACATCTTTGCATTGCGACTCATGCTCTTTGGGCAAGTTTGAGTGTGCATCCCAGCCACGGTGGAATATCTGTATGTTGCGGACTCCTCGTTCGGCCAGGCGTCTGGCATTCAAACAACATGCCGCAAATGAACCAGGTTTTCTTGCATCCTCGCCGTACAGTTCAAAAGTGTTTTCGCGTTCATCGGACAAATCCATCAACTCCGGAACCGATGACTGCATTCGATAAGCCATTTCGTGCTGTTTGATACGAGCCAAAATCTCCGGATCACCAAACCGTTCATGTTGCGCCTGATTGATGGCCGCCAGTGCATCCAGCTGTGCGCGTCGATCCGCGCGCGAGACACCATCAGGGTTGTTTAGATAAAGAACCGGATCGCCTTGACTTCGCAGCAAAACGCCTTGATGATCAGAGGGCATAAATCCCGTGCCCCATAAACGGTTGAACAGACTCTGCTCGGCAAAATTTGTGTGAGCGTGCATCACCACGTAACCCGGCAAATTCTCGTTCATACTGCCCAGTCCATAACTCAACCAAGCTCCGAGACTGGGTCGACCAGGTATCTGACTACCGGTCTGAATGTAGGTGATTGCCGGATCGTGATTAATGGCTTCCGTGAACGTACTGTGCACGACACACAGTTCTTTGGCCACTGTCGCGGTATGTGGAAGAAGATCACTGATGTAGACACCGCGATCGTTGTTGTCATATTTCGTGAATTTGTACTTGCTTGGGCAAACCGGCAAGCCATTTTTCTGATTCGCGGTCATGCCCGTAATTCGCTGGCCGCTACGAACGTGATCAGGCAATTGTTTGCCAAACATTTCGTTCAATTTCGGCTTGTAGTCCCAAAGATCGTGATGACTCGGTCCACCACTCATGAACAAATAGATTACACGTTTTGCCTTGGCCAGGTGATGAATCCCTCCATGAGTCGCAGTGGCATCCGGCACCTCATCACCGATCAACTCGGATCCAAAGATGTTGGCAAGTGCCGCTGTGCCCAGTCCCAATGCCGCCCGACCAAAAAGCTGGCGCCGCGTCGCAAGCAACTCATACTCTCGCAGAGGGCCCTGATTCGTCATTGTTCCACCAAGTCAGTTAATAAAGCGATATTGCAACATCACTTGCCAGCACGGTCGCCGCAATTTGTGTCCACGCCGCGTGTTCTACTGGATCAAGTTTTTTATCTCCGACCGCATCACCCGTCGCCAGCAGTTCTTTCGCCGCCGGTTTATCGTGGGCATACCTCTCTCGCATCGACGTTAACAAGTCCCGGCAAGCGCGCAGCTCCGCTTTTGTCGGACCGCGACAAGCCAGCAAACGAAAGAGATTGTCAAATCGAGCTGCTTCATCTTTACCTTCGCGCATCAATCGCTCTGCCAACAGTCGCGCCATTTCGATTCGCTGAGTTTCATTCAAAAGGGCTAAGGACTGCAATGACGTGTTAGTAGGCGCGCGGCGAACGCAACTGGATTCGCGACTAGGTGCATCAAACAGCGTCATCATTGGATGTGGGCTCGTACGTTTCCAATAAACGTAAAGGCTCTTGCGGTAGATGCGCTGGCCTTTGTCGCGAACATAGTTCTTCGTGTTGCTCGCTGGATGAGCTAATGCTGACCACATTCCTGGAGGTTGGTAGGGTTTCACTCCTTCTCCACCCATCATTGGATCGAGAAGTTGGCTGGCCCAGAGACCAAGATCCCTCAGAACTTCGGCGTCAAGTCGATAAGCAGGTCCACGAGCGAACAACCGATTCTCCGGATCGACGATATCAGCTCGCCAAGCCGAACTTTGCTTAAAAGTTCGACTGGTGACCATCATTCGAATCATGTGTTTGCGGTCCCAGCCGCTTTCCTGAAGTTCAACGGCCAGCCAATCGAGCAATTCGGGATGAGTTGGCAGTTGGCCCCGCACGCCAAAGTCTTCGGGGGTCCGCACCAGGCCATCGCCGAAAATTTGCTGCCAGACTCGGTTAATCAACACGCGTGACGTCAACGGATGCTCCGCAGAAGTAAGCCACTCGGCCAGACCCAGTCGATTCCTGGGTGCTTGTACCGGAAAGGCACCGACCACTTCGATGATTCCCGGCTCAAGCGGGTCGCCAATCGGCTGGCTGTATTCGCCTCGTTCAAGCAACTTTGTTTCGCGCGGTTGGGGAAGATCTTTTGCAACGAGCGTTGTCGTAAAGTTTTTTTCCGCATTGGAAATGCTGTTTTGGACAACGCGTGCGTAAACATGAAAATCGAATGAGACGAACGATCCTTCCGGATCTGCGATCATCGCCAGTCGCTTACGCTTCGACCCTTTTTCCCACCTCGCAAGTTCAACCGGAGAAAGCTCGGCAACTCCCAATTGCTGACTGGCTGTTTTCAAGAGTTGGGCAATCGCGGCTTCAAGTGCCTCCCATTCCAGCCAGGCATCATAGTTTTCCGGAGCCTTGACGACCGGCGCGTAGGTGTAAGAATTGCCATCCAAAGCACCCTCTGCCGTGCTGTTGAAGAACGCTAGTAACCGATAATACTCAGTTTGCGTAATCGGGTCGTATTTGTGAGTGTGGCAGCGCGCACACGTCAACGACAGTCCCAGCAAAGCAGTTCCCAATGTTTCCGTTCGATCGAAGTTGTTCTTGGCTTGAAACTCCGCCGGAATTACGCCACCCTCGCCCGTGCTCGGATTCAGACGGACAAAACCGGTTGCGACATGTTGTTCAATCGTCGGATCGGGTAGTAAGTCGCCTGCCAGCTGCCAAGTGATAAAGTCATCGAGAGGCAGATTGTCGTTGAACGCTTTTACGACCCAATCGCGATACGGATAGATGCCACGCCGGTTATCCAGATGCAGCCCATGCGTATCACCGAAGCGAACCGCATCTAACCAGTAACGCGCTTGATGTTCACCAAACCGAGGGCTTTCAAGCAATTCGTCGACCAGTCGTTCGTACGCCTGCGGGCTTTCGTCGCTCAGGAAATTTTTCAATTGTTCGGGTTCGGGTGGTAGCCCCGTCAAAACTAGCGCAACGCGGCGTGCCAGTGTCGCGCGGTCGGCTTCGTTGGCGAAACCAAAGTCTTTCTTTCGAAGTTCATTCAAAACAAACGCGTCGATCACGTCGGCGTTTTTTGTTGAATTCACATTTGCGAGAACTTGCTTCCTGGGGGGAACAAAGGCCCAGTGTTTTGAATACCGACCGCCTTGTTTGATCCAGCGCGAAATCAATTCGCGCTCATCGTCCGAGAGCTGTTTGTCCGCCTCTTCAGGCGGCATGGGAGCGTCGTCCGAGCTTATTCGGACGAGAATCTCCGAATCATTGGGTGACGCGAGATCAATCGCATGATAACCACCCAGATCAGCCGAAGCTCCGTCCAATGAATCCAGGCGAAGTTCGGTATCAGAATGGGTATCCGGACCGTGACAGACAAAACATTTGTCTGACAAGATCGGAAGTATCTGGCGAGCAAAATCGACTTTGTCCGTAACCAGTTCCTGCCCCGATAAAGTGGACACAAGAACTGCGGCCGTCAAAGCCGTCTGAACCAGTAAATGAACTTTCGGAGTCCGGAGCATGATCTAGATTTCGGATGGGGTCATCAATCTCGAACCTATATCTTACCATCGACGAATTCGAGTCGAAACAGCTCAACGCTGTGGCAATCGGCATCTGCAATAGTCGCCTCGTGTGCGTGTGGTATGTCAGCGATCGTTGCTTCATCGCGTATTTATGCGCAATTCGCCCAAATCAAACGAGCAAGATCTTGAAAATCGAACACAGCTGGCTTCGATCATTCGTATTCAGCACATGATCGTTTGTAAGCAAACTGGAATTTGTTAGGTTTGGTTCGGCTTGCCAAAACGGCGGACTGCCCCCGGGTTCCGTTCGTCAGTCGTCCAGATTCGCAATTTAACGCGGCGCAGTATCGTCGAATCCACTTAGGAAACCACTTTTTGTCATTTTTTCCATAATTGGCCTGTTGCAAAAACAGGCGAAGGCCGCGCTGTTATTTCTTTACCAAAAAGTACTCGGACGCGAACTGGAGTTTTTGGACATCGTGCCCT
>CAMYNE010000295.1 GCA_947259675.1 uncultured Pirellulaceae bacterium | reverse complement strand
CTACGAGTCCCAGTGATCACCTATTTGCGAGCTTGCCCGAATCCCCAAGCCAAAGTTCATATTGCGGAGTTAAGCAAGATTGATCCAGACGCCGTACGTCGCGCTGATTTCTTTCTTAATTTTGGCGATGACGAATTCGATGATGAAGATGAAGATGAAGATGTCGATTCAGACGGCGCCCCAGACAAGATCACCGACGAGAAGTCAAAAAAAGAAGGTGACTCCGCAGATGGCGGTTTAGAAGTGGAAGATGGGACGTTAACTTCGCGGGTGACGCCCGGCGATGAGTACGTCGTGCGTAAGATACCAATCGCAGGAGACGATTCAACCGATTCAGGTTCAGACACCGAGAACAATTTGTCACCCGTCGACGTAACCGATATTGCGGAAATGGGTGAGTTGTCGGAGATCAGTACAATTCCCGCGGACAGCATGGCTGCCAACTCTGAAGAGACTTCTTCGCAGATCGCACAAGTTGTTCAGCCTGCTCCACCTGTCGCCGCAGCGACGCCTCGTCCAGGTCTTACCATGACCATTATTTTTGTACCCATGGCCATTTCGTTAGCAATATTCCTGTTGCTTTGGTCGGTTATTAATGGCTGGTTTGAACGCCTGATTGTATGATTCGAAACTCTCGAATCGTTTGCGTGCGTCGCTTGTTAAGATAATGAACATTGATCGCGTGATCCGTTCATGAGACAATTGGCGACTTTCCAGCCGCGTGAGAATATGAATACAGCCGAACTTCAAAGCAAAATGCCAACCCACTCCGAGCAGGATTCGTATCAGTATCGCTCGGTGAGCAAATCCGCTGTTGCCTGTCTGGTGTTTGCCGTGTTGTCAGTCTTTTTGTCGTTTGTGTCAGAGGTCTTCGTTCTTTTTCCAATGTTGGGCGTCATCTTTGGGCTTTGCTCAATTACAGCATTCAAAAGATTTCCAGGCGAACTGGTTGGCAAAGCGGTTGCCAAGGTCGGTTTGGCCCTCAGCCTGTTATGTCTCGTGACCAGCCTGGGTTACCATGGTTACATCTATGCCACCGAAGTCCCCCCCGATCATGAACGCATTTCGTTTCGAGATTTGGCACCCAAGAAAAAGCGGTCCAAGCACCCATTTTCAGAAAAAGCGCTCGAACTCGATGGCCAGAAAGTATTCTTGAAGGGTTATGTTCGGCCAAGTGATAAACAACGAGGTTTGAAAAACTTCATTTTGGTCGGCGACTTTGGAGATTGTTGCTTTGGCGGTAATCCAAAGATTACCGAAGTTGTGGCGATTTCGATTGTCAGTGACGATACCGTCGACTACAGTTTGCGGAAGCGGAAAGTTTCTGGCGAGTTCCGGCTTCATCAGAAGCGTCGGGCGATCAGCGAAGAAGATATTCCGTCCGTCTATTACGAAATTATTGCGAACCACGTCCAATGAAGATGGGTTTTGAGAACTTGAGGCGAACCGGCCTGTTTTCTAACAAGGCTCTCAACATTCTCTGCGTGTTCACGGTTTTGTTTTACGTCGGACTCTCAGGCTGGAAGGGTACTTCGAATTTCGCTGCTGCTGTTCGACAAGAAAAAACGCCGCCAGAAAAAACTGACGATCTCAAACAGGAAACGACCTCCCAACAAGAACAACCTGATGTTTCAGCAGACGATTTGAACCTCGACGATACCGAGCGTCAAAGGGAACAACGGGCTGCCGTTGAACGAGAACGAAAGGCGCGCGCGAGCACCACCAAATCACTCACAGAAAAACTCGCCGAACTTGAAAAGAATCCCAGCAAAAGACTCGATCTGACCTTTGATGACCTGATCTTCAAGATGGAAAAGGGCGAACCATTCCGTCCTTCGATGCTGACAAAAGAGATCAATCAAATTCACAAAAAAAAGGTCAGCCTCAGCGGCTATATTCGCCCCAGCGCCCGCCAAAAAGGGATCACCAAATTTGTCTTTGTGCGAGACAATAAAGAATGCTGTTTTGGACCGGGGGCCGCCCTTTACGATTGCGTGCTCGTCAGACTGGCCGAGGGCCAGGAGACCGAATACACAGTTCGACCTATCACCATCGAGGGGGATTTCTATATGAAGGAATTCAAAGGCCCCAATGGCACAGTATGGGCAATTTATCGGATGAAAAACGGTCACGTAAGGTAAACGGCCCGCATCACCTCTTCCCCCTGATTTCGCCGGCGCGCCTATTTTAGTCAACTGCCAGTTGATACAATTCCGGTTCGCAGTGACGGTAGATTCTCTTGGCAAGAAACGAACATGGCAATTTTCGACTGGGTTAGCCGCCGCGTATTTAATGCGGTTCACCGCAACAACCTCGTTTACAACACGTGCTGGGAAGACCCGCGACTGGATCGCATCGCACTTGAATTCGCGCCCGATGATAACGTGCTGGTCATCACGTCAGCCGGATGCAATGCGCTGGACTACGTTTTGACCGAACCCAATCACGTTTACGCGGTTGACATGAACCCGCGACAAAACGCGCTCCTTGACCTCAAAAAAGCCGCGATCAACAACCTCGAATTCGATGATTTTTTCAAGTTGTTTGGTGAGGGCCATCTTACTGGTGTTCGGAAAATCTATGGTGAGCGGATGCGGGATTCACTTGCGCCTTGGTCCCAGTCCTATTGGGACGCCAAGATCAAGTGGTTTAGCAACAATCGTCGCACTTTTTATTTTCGCGGCACTTCCGGGACGTTCGCGCGGATGCTGAAAGTCTATACCGACAAAATGATCAATGTTCGCGGACATCTCGACGACCTGATGAGTGCCCAGTCAATTGAAGAGCAGCAAGAGATCTACGAAAAACATCTTCGTGAAAAGTTCTGGTCGGGTCTGATGAAATTCACGATGAACCGCGATACGACTCTTTCCATGCTCGGGGTTCCCAAAGCCCAACGCCGTCAAATCGAAACACAGTACGAAGGTGGCATCGTCAAGTTTGTACAGGATTGTATGGAAAGCGTATTTGCCAAACTCCCAATGAAAGACAACTACTTTTGGCGCGTCTATATGAACGGCAGTTATTCTCGCGAATGCTGTCCCGAGTATTTGAGAGAAGACAATTTCGAGAGACTGAGAAACGGACTGACCGACCGAATTTCGACGCACACCGATTCCGTGCAGGGATTTCTGGACAAGCACGACGGTTCCATCTCGAAGTTTATCCTGCTCGATCACATGGACTGGTTAAGCGACCACTTCTTTCCAATGCTTGAATCGGAATGGCAGGCAATTGTTGACCGGGCCGCGCCCAACAGTCGCATCATTTGGCGCAGCGGCGGACTCCGTACTGACTTCATCGATCAGGTCCAGGTCCGCCACAACGGCGAATTACAAAAGGTCTCTCCGATGTTGAAGCTGAACAAGGAATTGGCCGACGAGCTACATCCCAAGGATCGGGTGCATACTTACGGTAGTTTCTACATTGCCGAACTGTCGGCCTAGTCGGGCCACCAAGAATGATTGTGGCGCTCAATAAGCCCGCTCGTTTTACAATTTGTTGCTCTAGAGTTCATTTATGGCGTTTTTGGCAGACATGAAAATCCTGTACCACATGCTGGCCAAACCAGTTCGTGGAGATAGTCATGCCCAACGGATGGAGAGCTTTTACGGCGGTCAGGCGAAAGACTACGACGATTTCCGCAAACGTCTTCTTCGAGGTCGCGAGGAGCTGTGGCAACAAATCCCCAAACCGAAAGGCGGGATCTGGGTTGACATGGGTGGAGGCACCGGGGCGAATGTGGAATACTTTGGTTCTGACATCGCCAAGCTGGAGAAAATCTACGTTGTCGATCTCTCAGCTTCCTTGTTGACTATTGCCAGCGATCGCTTTCAGCAACAAGGCTGGACGAATGTAGAAGCAGTGGAAGCTGATGCCATCAAGTATTGCCCACCGGAAGGCGCAGCCGAAGTGGTGACGTTTTCTTATTCGCTCACCATGATTCCCGATTGGTTTGCCGCGATCGAGAACGCTTACCGAATGCTCAAGCCGGGTGGATTAATCGGCGTTGTCGATTTTTACGTCGGTCGCAAATATGCTTCCCCCGAACTAAAGAGGCACAAATGGCTGGCGAGAACGATTTGGCCGCCCTGGTTTGCGACGGATAACGTGTTTCCTTCTCCCGACCACCTCCCGTATTTGTGCCATCATTTTGAACAGGTTTATTTGCATGAAGACCGGTTTAGAATGCCCTACGTGCCCTTCTTGCGCACGCCCTATTATGTGTTTGTCGGTCGTAAGCCGCTGAGCGAATCCAACCATCAGGAATCCTGATCATGTGGCGTTCGATCGTACTGGGGAAACTGATCATCTCGATCATCGCGTCGATCATTATCGGCGGCATCTGCATTTACGCATCTCGACAAGCCGATGAAACGTTGGCAAGCTCGACCCAATGGATGTTGCTGGGCTTGTTCTTTTTTGGTTTGGCGATCAGTTTTTCAACCGTGATCTTTCTCCTGTTTCGCAAGAAAAATAGCCTCTAGTTGGCAGTCGTCAGTTGGCAGA
>CAMYNE010000294.1 GCA_947259675.1 uncultured Pirellulaceae bacterium | reverse complement strand
ATTTGCGCCGAATTATCGAGTTGGATCGAAATGACACAACAGCAATGAAGCTACTTGGGTTTGATCGATTCGACGGAAAACTGCTACACGAGGATCATAAGCTATCAGGGCACGGTTATGTCCGTATGACCGGTGGCTGGGTTCCAGAACAGTTTCTGGACGTTCACAATTACGAACAACATCGCGAGTCGCTGATGAACGAGAAGAAAACTGCGTTCACAAAGTGGACTCGCAAGATTGGAAAAATCGACAATCGGTCGTTGGCAGCTGAATTGACGGCAGATGACATCGTTAACCAATATACGGTCGGCTTGGTTTATCAAAAAGCCTTAAAGGAAGATCGAGACGACATCCGCTGGATATATGTGAACGCGATAGGCGAGGTTGACTCAATGGTTGCCCAAAACGCGCTCGTGCATTTTGCCATCCGTGACAAAAATAACCGGATTCGTGAACAAGCTGCGTCACTTCTTCAACAGCCGCATTTTGACCTTTCCAGTGCTGCGTTAAAAGCAGGTGAGTTCTTGAGAGACAAAGATCGAACCTATTTGCTTCGGGCTGCAAACCTGATTAACGAACTAAATCAGTTGAGTCCGTTCAACGAGTTGGTTGATGCTCTGCAAACGACTCACGTAATCGCTCCAGGCGATGACCCTCGTCGAACGACTTCGACTTTTGGCAACTCGGCCACAGGCGCGCCAACCCATTCTTTTGGTAGCAAAAAGCCCATCAAGCAAAACTTCGACAACCAGGAGGTTCTGGCAGCACTACAACGTATTACCGGCCAACGAATTGGATACGACCGGGACGCATGGAAGGCTTGGTACGTCAGTGTGCATACGATCGACCGTTACGATCTAAGAGGCGACCAATAGTTTTTTGAATCGCCTTGGAAATCGCAGTCAGACTTGAAACGGCTTTCCGATCTATTTATCGACCAAGCTGCGAAGCTGAACCAAATTGACTTCGTCGAGGTCTTCGCCGTCATCAGTTTTTCCTTTGGGCGTTTCCAGATACATCGGAGTCTTTTGAAACCTGTTGTCGTTTAACAGATTTCGAAACGGCTCGAGCCCCATTTCGCCCTGGCCGATATTTTCGTGCCGATCTCGCCGCGATCCGAAGGGCTTTTTGCTATCGTTCAAATGAAATGCCCTGATACTGAGAATTCCAAAGCACTTGTCCATTTGCTTGATTGTCTTCTCATACTCCCGGGCATCGTCCAGTGGGTGACCCGCTGCGAATGCATGGCAAGTATCGATACAAACGCCAATTCGACTGGAATCGGAAACGCCACTGATCATCGCTTCAAGCTGTTCGAACTTCCAGCCAAGATTGGTTCCCTGTCCAGCAGTATTCTCCAGCAATGTCATTGAATTCAAATCGGCAGTTCGTACCACAACCTCATCAAGCGATTTGATCATCGCATCGATGCCTTCGTCTTCACTGCTGGTCGTGAACGAACCGGGATGTACAACGACGTACGGAATCCCGAGATGATTGGCACGTTCGAGTTCGACGATCATGGCATCGATACTTTTGATGCGCAGCGCGGCATCGGGACTGGCCAAGTTAATCAGATAAGACGCGTGGGAAAGCGGATCGCTGATATTATGTTCGTCGAGCGCATCTTTGAAACGGTTCGCATCATCGTCAGTTAGCGGTTTCGCTTTCCATTGGTTATTGTTCTTGGTAAAGATCTGCACGCAATCGCAGCCGGCTTCAGCAGCCGCCTCGACGGCCCGGTAATAGCCGCCCGCGATTGACATATGTGCACCGAGAATTGGCATTTTCTTTTCTAACCGCTCGTAGTTGGCGGCGGCGATGACTCAAAAGTCCACTTCCGCTTTTCGCAACCGATGTGCAACTGTGTATACGAGGAGCCACATCAATTGAGTTTTGAGCGCTCGCGCGTCGGGGTTTCTTTTCACTTGCTTGAGATCCGAATGTTATTTTGAGTCATTCCGTAGTTTTAGCATGCCGCGTCGTCAGTGGGAGGCACCCCTGATAATTGTTATCGTACTTCATTTCGTATAGAATGAACCGGCTTGGAGAGGCGCCAAAAGCGATTTCGACATCAGCAAATTTCGTACAAGGAACATTTACGTTCAAACTAAATGGAGCTCTTATGCCTATCGTCCTGGTTGTCGATGACTCTCCCGTTGATCAAAAACTGGTCGGCGGACTGCTAAGCCGCGATATTGAATGGCTGGTCGAATTTGCTGACGATGTCGATTCTGCTCTCAGCATGATCGCGGATATCTCCCCGGATATTGTGATCACGGACCTGCAAATGCCCGGAAAGAGTGGAATCGAACTGGTCAAAATTGGTCGGAAAAAATTTCCGCACATTCCGGTCGTTTTGATAACCGGACAAGGAAGTGAGGAGCTTGCCGTTCATGCCCTTGAGGCTGGCGCATCAAGCTACGTACCAAAATCAGCTTTGGCAGCTTCGTTAAACGACACAGTTAATCAAATGCTTGCCTTGGCGGAAAAAGACAAAAACAAAGACCGGCTGATGAATTTTACAACCAATTGCCGGTATCAATTCAAAATGGATTCTGATCCCAAGTTGATTCCGCCATTGATTGAGTTTGTTGCCGACACAATGAAGCTGATGAAGGTAGGAGACCTCGTATTGATTCGCCATATTGCGGTAGCTATCGAAGAGGCGCTTGTGAATGCCCTTTTTCATGGCAATCTTGAATTGGCCCAATCGCATGCACATGCGGGTCGCCACGCAGAGCCCGATAGCCAGGAGTTCAAATTAGTTGAAGATCGCATGAAAATGGAGCCGTACAATTCACGGAAAATTTTCTTTGGAATGGACGTATCACGCTCAAAGGCCCAGTTCGCGATTCGCGATCAAGGGCCCGGGTTTGATGTAAAGAGTCTCCCCGACCTTAGCAGCTCCAGCAATCTTACCGATACGACTGCTCGTGGCTTGACGCTGATTTCCAATTTCATGGACGAGGTCAAGTTCAATGACGAAGGTAACGAAATACGCCTGGCGTTGAATCTGGCAGTCCAATCTTCAAGCGATTGATGTTATTCTTGAGCGCTTTTCCGCGATTGGCACAGCTACTTCCAAATGTTGTGTTGCTGCGGTTTGCCGTTGGTCGTGAGAATTTGGAAGTGGTGGAATCCGGCTGGCAAACCTGAAAATCGCCAGACAACTTGTTTGTCGGGCGTGACTTCGAAGAGTTTGACGCTGTCGCCAGATGCGTGATAGCTCGTGATCACCGTGTTGCCGTTGGGCAATCGTTGAACGCCACAGGCATCGTCAATCAGATTTTCGCCGAGGTCGTCGTTGTCGACGCTCCAGACAATGTTTCCTTCCTCATCGATCTCGATAACACGATTGCCGTTCGTACACCCGATCACCGTGTTTCCATTTTCAAGTCGAATGGCGGTAAAAGGCCAATCTTTCTTCTCTCGCCCGCGATCGTCCGTGGCAAACATGCGAACGACTTCACCTGTCTCAGGATCGTATTCCTTGACGGCAAAATCCAGCAGGTGAGGCGCGATGTAATTGCCGTTGGGAAGTCGACGCAACATTCGAGTCTGCATGTGGGCGTTACATTTTTGACACTTAAAAGGCATTTTCTTCAGGATTTCGCCTTTGCGATTGATAACGATCGCCCGAGGCTCAGGTCCAAGTTCGGCGACCAGATACGTTTCATTTTCGAGTGGTTGAACCGTGCTGATTTCTTTTTGCTGGCCTTTGTATTGCCACAAAATCTTCTTGGTCACCCGTTCGACTTCGATGACGCCTCCGTTCGGAAACTCTTCCGTTCCATAAAGGGCAAGCAGAACATTGCCATTGGGCAATAACCAGCCATCGCTGGCCGGCATATCCAGCTTCCATTCGACTTCGCCCCGTTCGTTAACGATCACGCACCTGTTTGCTTTGCCGACACCAAGAAAAGAATGAGACACTGAGTTGCCTAGTTCGCGAATCTTGATTTTTCGCCATTGAACCTGAAACGGTCCAACGTCGTTTCGAATGCCATGCACTTGCAGCCCGATGAACCCGCTGGGATGGGTTTCGAAAATCGCATCGTCTGACAGGTCTTCGATCGGTTGTCCATTAATCCAGGTTTGAATCCTGTTTCCCCGTGCAACAATGCGATAAGAGTTCCATTCTTCGTCGACAAAGTGCTTGTGCGGTTTGAGGCGTTCCTTGGGAGTCAGCCAGCCGCGGCCGGTAGCTTCGCCATACACGTAGCCCGATTGTGCGCCATTTGGGCCGCTCATTTCGATTTCGACTTGGGGTCCGTAAACGCGACCCCATTTCTCGTTGGCCTCTCGTTGTTTTTTGTTCAGCTCCTTTGTTTTGGAACGAATCTGCACGCCGGAGTTCAAACCGTTGTCAACTTTGACGTCGAACATTAGCTCAAAATCGCCATATTCTTTTTCCCTCTGTTTCACGGAAAAAGAAGTGCCTTCTTTATTTATCTTAACATTCTCCAACGTCCATATACAATCAGGATAGCGCCCGTATCCAACGACATTGCAACT
>CAMYNE010000293.1 GCA_947259675.1 uncultured Pirellulaceae bacterium | reverse complement strand
CACAGACCGGGAAATCGGACTGGCAAGCTGACTTCGAGGCCACTTATTCCGGCGGTGTCAATCCCGACCGCGGACCACGCTGTGTGCCGCTGGTTCACGGGTCGCACGTTTATGTCTTCGGAGCAGCCGGTGATTTGCATTGTGTTGAACTCACCAGCGGCAAGAAGCGATGGACGCGCGCTGCGTATCGTGAATTTGATGGCCGGGAGGGCTATTTCGGCGCTGGCAGCACCCCAATCGTGGCCGACGGAAAACTGATCGTTAATGTCGGCGGCAATGAAGCCGGAATTGTCGCCTTTAACCTCGAAACCGGCGAGACTGTTTGGAAGTCCACGAAAGAAGGAGCTAGTTATTCCTCGCCCGCGGCGGCGACGATCGCTGGGACCAAGCATGTTGTGTTCGTCACGAGACTCAACACGGTATCCGTCAATCCGGCCAACGGCGAAGTCCGCTTTCGCTTCCCCTTCGGGCGGCGAGGTCCCACCGTCAACGGAGCGACTCCATTGCTACTGGATGATCTCTTGTTTGTCTCTTCGAGTTACGGGGTTGGAGCCAACTTGTCGCAGCTCACCGCCACCGCAGCCAAAGAGATCTGGGCGAATGACGACGTGATGTCCAGCCAGTATTCAACGTGCGTCCACCGAGACGGATACTTGTATGGAACTCACGGCCGAGAAGATTATAACAACGGCGAATACCGTTGCGTTGCGGTCGACAGCGGCAAGATTCAATGGAAGAAAACCGGCTTCGCCATCTCGCATTCGATCCTTGTCGGAGATCAATTGCTGCTGCTGGGCGTCGACGGAACTCTGCGTTTGGCCAAGGCCAATCCGAACCGCTATGAAGAGATTGCTTCGGCGCAAGTTTCCTCCAACTTGACGCGATCACTGCCCGCGCTATCCGATGGCAAGCTCTACTTCCGCGACAACTCCGGGCGAAGCGGCAAGTTAATTTGCCTTGAGTTGGCTCGATAACACAACGCTCGCGTCAGGGCTGCTATACGAAAAACGCGACGACGTCGGGAATTTTAAACGCTGATACTTGGCCTCCACCGAGACGGCTCGCCACGCAACACGAAACGTTCCCATCTGCGGCTCTTGATGGCGTAACCAGCTTCTTCATCCGTGAATCCCAGAGCGATGGGCCGCTGGAGAGATTCGTCGCCGAAAGTCACCACGAAATAGCGGCCGTCTTCCTGGGCCTCTGCGACCTTGATTCCGCAGTCGACTCCCAAGCGATGTGCCATTTTTTCAAGTCGGCGACTGGTCATGTTGGAGTACATTCGCATTACAAACCCCTTTCTTTTAGCACGCATGACGGTCGTGCCACCTTTACATGCAAATCGCATGCCCCGGCACGATCGTCGCTCATATCCCGGCATTTCTGACAAAGTTCTTGCAAAACGGCCGGTCTTGGAAGCAAGAGCGCGGATATGCCCACTTCGTTGTGACAAAAAGGCTCACTTGGCCCCTTGTTTCCTGAGTGCCCTGAATGGAATGGCTTTTGCAAACCGACTAACAAAGAGCCGATGGTCAACCGCTCAAGGCGGGCACCGTTTCTTTTCACCCGCCCAAGGAAAAGGGAGTCCGGCTAGCGCGATGTTCAGCGACGGCCATTACAGTTTTGAAGCTGAGAAAGGTTTGGCCCCGGGAAGATATATCGTGAAGATTTTTGCGAATGCAGCAGAAACCAGCGAACTGTCGCCTGAGGAGTTAATGACGGGTAGTCAAAGAAACACAAATGACTCAGAAACGCCGCAGCAAACAATCCCAGCGGAATACAACACGAAAAGCACGCAGCTGATTGAGGTCACTGCACACGGACCAAACGAATTTGATTTCGATATCAAAAGTAAGTGAATCGACGATGGACAACCCAAGGAGAGCGTGGCGATTGATAGTTTTGGTTCGATATTTTGAGTTCTGAATCGGACGGCTCTGCGTCTGTTGTGCCAGCTCAATTAATTCGAACGGTCGCCAGAGGCCGCGTCTGTCGCTTCGTTCACTTTGTCGGTTTCGCCGTCTTGGGGGCGAATCATTTCAAAGTAGCGGCGAATGGTTTGGCGATGACCCAACGGAATGGGCTCAGATGACAATACCGATTCGGTTAGCTGTTCGTACTTGTCCGATGATTCGCGGTATTGGCGGACGGCGTCCTGCTCTTGCTCATTGGACTTGATGGTCTCAACGTCAACATCTCCAGAATCAGACTCTTTACCGGTGATTTGCATTTGTGGGCCGGTTTTCAATTTCGCGGTCTTGTCGCCGGCCTCATTTCCGCTGGCGGCCAATCCCCAATTCTTGCCGCCTTTACCTTTGTTTTGGCCGCCACTTTTGCACTCACTTTCGCACTCGCCTTTGCATTCACAAAGACATTGACATTGCTTGCGCAGCAAGTCAGAAAGTTTCTTGCGATTGCCCTGTTTTTTGCACTGACCAGCCAACCCCTCGACGCCGTCTTTGAATTTTGAACGATCACCCTGACACAACCCTTCGGAAAATTGGGTAATCGCATTTTTGAGTTGTTTGGGTGCTCCGTCTTTGGAATTCTCGCTGATCTTGGCGAGTTTCTCTTTGAGTGCTTTCTCGGTTTTCTGGTCGAGTTCGGGCAACTCCAATTTGGCAAGTTCTTCAGCCGCTTTGTCCATTTTTCCTTCAGACATCGCCTGGCCGGCCGCTTCGAGTGGCTCGGCTAACGAGATCGCCTTGCCCACTTCCTGCAGTGTCGCTTCGATGTTCTGTTGCTTCAGCTGTTCCTGTTGTTCATGTAGCGAGGCTTCCATTTCGGAAAGTTTCGCGAGAGCTTCTTTGGGATCCATCCCCGGCTGTTTTAACTCTTCGATTTTTTCAGCCAGTTCCTGCAACAGCTTTTTGATCTCGGGATCGAGCTCTTTTTCATTGTATTCTTTCAATTCCTCCAAACTGTTTTCGACACGCATGGCTTGTGTGGCAACGACGTTGTTGGTGACAACCGTCGCGAAAACCGGTTTGGCAGGACCTGAAAAAAATGCGAGCACTACTGCGACAAAAGAAAGCCCTAATCCTGGCACCCACGAGCGCGGAGCGGCGTATGGAGCGACTTGAACCGGTTCGACCGACGCGACACGTTCTTCGGCGTCCTTGATTTGCAGCTGGTGAATGGGCGAATCCGCATTCTGGTCCATAAAGCTCAGCGCCGTGGCAACTCGATCTTTCAAACCACAACGATGGTCTATTTCAAACGCTGCATCTTGAATCCGGCAGGGTCGCAACAACGAATAGACCAATCCGAGGATCGGGCCAATTAACAAACTGGCAGCAATCCAACCAAGTGGCAACGAACCTGCCGAGGCTAATCGAGCAACGCCGAACAAGCATCCCGCAATTCCGCCGAATACTAAACCTGCGGATAGACATTGCCAAATCCATTGACGTTGTCGACGAAGATGAACAGCTTTGACATTGTCGTGAATTCTTTTCATTTTCGCTCCAAGTCGATTCCGGGGCTCGGCTGTGTCTCGCTAAAACTGAGCGGCAAGGCGCTAGCCGCCGGTGAGTCAGGAAAACCCGCGGCTAGCGGGCTAGCGCCCTGCGGCTCACATTTGATTGGCCGAATGCTAAGACGATCAGTTCATAAAGTCATGACGACGCCTTACAATCTTAAACGTTTCGCACCCATTATCGTATCGGTTTTTTTGCCAGTCTTTCAAATGATTCGCGAGTTTTCCTATTTTTCGAACGTTGTCAAACTGAATTCGTCGACCGTTACGTCGAGTTTGGCGTTTTTGTCCGAGCTTTTGCTCATGATTCTCAATTCGTTGACAACACCCTCGCCGACGATAAAACTCTCAATTAGCGTGAAATCTGAATCCGCACCAGCAAACAAACAATGGATTTCCTTACGCCTTCGAACCAGTCTGAGTTTGCCGGAATCGGTTTTCTGGTCCATTCGAACCTCGTCATAACCCCGTTTGCCGCTCGGCAAGTCATGCGACAATTGTGCTTTGGCAAAAAGCTTCCCCTCTTTGTTGGCGTGAACGCCGATCGCCACCGAAGAACCGGTTTGGTCATCCAGTTCAGCTTGTAAATCAAACCCGATTCCCCAGCCTTCCTGGAAGGACTCTGTCTTTAACTCCTTAAAGTCAACGGTTACTTCAAAATCGCCTTCGATGGACTTGCCCAAGGACAGTCCTGGCCAAGTCTCATAGGCGTCCGAATTTTTCAATGCCAACCGCAAACCGGTTTTCGATGTTTTGATTTGGTCAACCGGTCCAAGAATTGAAAACCCATCATTTTTCAACTCTTCGTGCGACCGATTGAGATCGAAAGTCAGAATCTCTGAACCAGAATTCGAGCGGGCTGAAAATGGTCCTGTGCTCGGATAAGCTGACTCCTGATCGGCCAATGAGGGAAGTTGTTTCGGCCAATCGCCGCGATAGACGATCTTGCGCACGCGGGTTTCGGTTTGGTCCGCATATCGAAAGAAGCCAAAATGCCGATTCGCATGGGGTTCATCGATTTCGTATTGAAGAACCTTCAAGCCGTTGACGGTTGTTCCAGTCCTTTTCTTTCAGCGAAACCGGTTTTGACGATTCGATCTTGGTTTCACTTGTTACGGTTCTCAGCCCGACGTCCTCCCATTGCGCGTTGGAGATGCGATGAAGGTAGATTCCATCGGGACGAACCAGGAATGCCGAACCTCCCATCACCGGGTGGCATTCCATTTTCTCGGGTTCGTAATAGGACTCGAATTCCAATTCGCCGTCCTCCAGCATCGGACGTTGGTAGACTAAAACGCTTTCGCGGAATTGAGCGATCTTGGAAGGTGCAATTCGACCATGCAGTTCGTCACCATTTTTTCGCCAAGCCGCTGTTTGGTTGTTCGAATCGGAGCTGAACTTTTCCTGGAAACGGCCTGCGGTCCAGCCCGCCATTCCGGCAGCCTCGGACAAATTGATTTCATCAAGGACCGTTGGCTCACCCACAATTCTCAAGTTGCGAATGCTGCAGCGGTTGCCGGCCTCTTCCGGCTTAAGCACGATCCACGGTTCCGGCGGTCCATCCAGAATCTGCTCGTATACCTGAACACCGTTTACGAAGGTCTTGACACCGGAGCCCTCAACTACAATTCGATAATGTGCCAAGTCGCTCCAATCGGGAATCTCAAGTTCTTCAACGTCGCTGCCAGAGGAATGAAAAACGGAACAGTAGCGGACGCCCTTCAAATCATCGTTTGCCAGCGCACCGTGCATGCCGTAAGAAAGCCAGGCAGTGCGCCCCCGTTTGGCCGTCACGTCGGCGTGGATTTCAAAATCGCCTCGCAGCGGCGATCGGAAATACAACAACGAACGCGACTCGCCAGGTACATGCTCCAAAACACCTTGTTCGGCCAAACGCCAATCGGACAAACAGTACCCTGCGGCGTTGGTTGATGCACTTTCCCAGGGAATGGGAGTCCATTGAGTGAGATTTTGCTGTGCTTTCGAATCATCGACGCGAATGGAGGCGATTCTGCCTTGTAGACTTTCGACTCTTCTCCGGAAGATCACGGACGATTTATC
This sequence comes from uncultured Pirellulaceae bacterium, assembly GCA_947259675.1. Taxonomy (GTDB): domain Bacteria; phylum Planctomycetota; class Planctomycetia; order Pirellulales; family Pirellulaceae; genus Mariniblastus. The sequence continues at coordinate 2,517 of CAMYNE010000293.1, read as the reverse complement.
CGTCAGGTTTTCTAGCAGTTTTTTGCTAATATCGTTTGCTGTCGCCTGCAACGCCGGGCGTGTGGCCGCGTGCCAGGCAACGACAACCTCCGCAGCACGATTGTGCTCCTCTAACGTTTCGGGAATCCCTTCTTCCATCGTCTTATAAATCTTGGCAAGTTCCAGAAGTGCCTGTTCGTCGTCTTCACTTTGAATGGCGGCGAGAGCGAGCATGGCGTTCTTGCTGCGGTTGGCCAATTGAGTGTCCGCAGAATACTGATTGACTTCGTCGACTAATTCATCCAGCTTGTCCGCTTGGGCAGCCACGCGAACCAGTTCGGCTGCCGGACAAATCATTGGCCGGTCGCGACCGTACTGAGGTGATTCGCTGATTGTCTCCGGCTTGCGTGGAGGGAACTTGAAGTACAGCCGGAAGTCACCGTGGATGTCGTTGGGGAGGACCCAGTCTTTCAACATCGCATAGGCCTCGTCGGCGGGCAGTTCATTGGCTTGTGCGATCACTCGATCAAATTCGTGCAGGACAAAACGATCTCCAATGAGTTCGTGAATCAGCCGTTGATCGGGTGCCGTGAGCGTTTTTGTCGAGGCCAATAAATCATCAGTAATTTCAGGCGTCAACTTCTCAGGCCAGGTACCCCGAAGTTTGGCATTGCGAACTTTCGCATTTTGATGCTTGTATCTGAACAGGCCGAACCGGAAATCAGAGATCGTATTCGCAGGCCTCTCGTAGACTTTTATTCCATTCAACGTCAATTGAATCTGGGCGTCTCGGATGGCAAGTTCGACTGAATTCCAATCGTTCTCTTTTAGACCCGTTGTTTCCGTTAGCCCATATTCGGAATTAGGAATCAAGTTTTTTTCCGAAGCCGAAGAGATCCATTGTTCGGCAACTCTGTCACTGTCCAGTAGCAGGGCAATGCGGCCGATTGACGGGTTGGCAATCGATGTATTGGGCGAATAGAAGAACTCGTAACTGAAGGATTCACCGCTGAGAAGTGGTCGGTTATAATACGTCCAACCCTGTTTGTCAGGCTTCGATCCTTCGATCGCCCGGCCATTGAGAATGCCATCGTTCACCCTCCAATCAAATTCCGTGGGTTCTTGTTGTTGATAATATGCAGCGGAACTGTTTGGCTCAGCTTTTTCGGCCATGACGCGGTGACGGGGCTGGGTTTCACCGAAAAATCTGGTCGACCAGCCGTCCATGCGATCACCGGCGAACAACATGACTTCGCGCGGAACCTCCGGTTCGCCGTTAATGCTAAAGTTGCGAAACGCGGTTTTGCGAGGACCTTCGGTGTACAGCGTTATCCACGGCGAAGTTCCACTGAGTTTTTCCTGATAGACGAGATAGCCGTTGAGCCAATATTTGAGTTCACCGTTGTCTGACTGGATTGTGATCCGGCCAAATTCATCGCGGTTGCGGCGCGGCGCTTCACCGCGCTGGAAGTTTTCGTGACCGCTGACGGACATGATATTAGAACTTGTTCCATAACGGCGCGACTGCCCCTCCACGATGATCCCGCCATAACCCGCATCGGATTCGACCCAACTGCCTTGGAATGCATCAAATGAAAACTGAAAATTTCCGGTCAAAGGGTACTTGAAGTACAGCATGTCTCTGTTCGGCCCCGAGATGTGGGCAATTTGATTTTGCTGTTTAACCCCCCAGGAACGAACACCGTCGGAGGCTTTTGTCACGCCGGAGACCGGAAACCAGTGAATGAAACCCGGGTCAGCACCCGGCGATAATTCACTGCCAAGCACCGGCGCTATGGAGCGAGCAAAATCATTTTCGATATGAGCCAGGATTCGATTGTCGAAGAGATCGCGAGCCATCTGAATGAGCATTCCTTTGCCGCCTCCATAAAGCTTTGCAAATTCCGGCGATTGCTCAATACAACTTCGATAGACAAGATAGTCACCCCACAAACTGGGTCGCGGCTTGTCCGAATCCAGTTTCATGCGATCCTTCATCGTCTGCACCAGGTCTTGGACGATCGGTTTGGCTGCATCGAGATCGTTTTGCTTGATTGCCAATATGGCGGTTAGAAACTCCGCGTTAGGAAGCTTTTCTTCGTATGCTTGCTTGGCAAGTACATATAACTTGTCGAGGTTGTTTGAGTCCTTGGCGGCTCGGTACAGCTCAGTAACGTTGCTGTAAAAATCGCTCGATTTCGATTGATCGAGAACAGCGACTTGCTCGTCTTTCGTGGAAGAAAATCGCGCAGGCACGGTTCCAGGAGAAACCCATTCAGCGTGCAGCCGAACGGCCTGGCGACCTTCGTCCGGCAAAGTCCAAGTGCTCCATTTATCGAATTGTGCGTCTGCAGGTTCCTTGCGAAGAGCCTTGGACACAATCAGCATCGGCTGTTTGATACTTGGTCGCGAGCGGTTTTGATAACTCGTGTCACAGACTCGTCCCATGAAATCCATGGCGACGCTGATGACACCCGTTTTCGCCGCTTCGGCTGCTATATTCGCGAGATCCCGCCATTGAAGGTATTGGCCGTAGTC
>CAMYNE010000292.1:4612-6443 GCA_947259675.1 uncultured Pirellulaceae bacterium | reverse complement strand
GGGTTTGCGGCCTGTCGCGCCGACAGTCTATCAACTGGTTCGGTGAATAGTACCTCATGCGGCGGAAACTGTGGATGCATCCGATGCTGTTATTCGGCTGCACATTTTTTGGGTCGGTGGAAACATGATAAGACCAAGATTCCTTTTGTCGCTTTATCTTGTTCTGGTCGCAGGGACCACTTCCCTCGCCAACGATGACATCGCCGCGTTTTTATTATCGACTAAAATAATCGCGGAAAAACAATCGCAATCCTATGAGCGACTTTTGGCCCAGGTTTCAGCATTAGCAGACAAAACCTTCAACGGAAAGCAATGGGACGATGTTCGAAACGGATTAAAGGCGGCAGACCTACCGTTGCAGGAGACGAAAAAGACTGGGACTGTCACCGGTGTATACAGATGCATCGTGCTAGAAAACGCTAATGTGACCATCGGAGGTATTGAGATGGACCTTCACGTCCAACTCAACGTTGTGGGCGGCAGATCGCAACCGACCTACTCAGTTCCACCCTCAGTTAGTCTTGCGGAAGTTCTTATGTTCGACTTGCAAAAAATAAATCGATTCTTATAATATATCGAAACATTTCGATATATCTATTGTTATATGCTAAGGATCCGGCAAAAAACTGCCGAAAACAACTTCACGACGATTACGAGGGAAAGACAAATGAACAAGTTGATCACACTACCAATGGTCCTAATCCTGTTGACCGCCTTTTTTGCAACCGACGTTCTCGCTCAAAGGGGGCGTGGTCGCGGCCGAAGGGGCAATCAACAATCCGGCAGCATTCAATCAGGAAGCCAGGGGCTCGGGCAGGGTCAGAATTCCAGGGCGGGCAGGGGCAATCAACAATCAGCCGGAACCGCGATAACCGACGCAGAACGTCAGAGCTTGATCTTCATGCGAGAAGAGGAAAAACTGGCTCGAGACGTCTATCTGGCCATGCAAGAGAAATGGGGGGAACGAGTGTTCTCCAATATCTCGCAGGCCGAAACTCAGCATATGGCCGCGATAGCCAATTTATTAAATCGATACGGGATTCCGGATCCGGTAACTGACAATACTCCGGGAAAATTTACAGAGGTTCGGTTTCAGGAACTATATCAACAGCTGGTCGCGACAGGATCGAATTCTATCACCGATGCAATGAAAGTTGGCTTGAAGATTGAAGAAATGGATATCGCCGACCTGCGCGCGGCAATCCAGGGAACTAATAGCCAGGACATCAAACGCGTTTTTGAAAATCTGGAACGCGGTTCCAGAAACCACCTTCGCGCTTTTGCAAAACGATTGCAAGCTGCGGGCGGCGAATACGTTGCCACCAACTTGAGCCAGACGGATTTTGACCAGATTGCCAATTCCCAACAGGAACGAGGCGGCGGGGCTCGTGGACGTGCTGGCGGGCCCGGCCGTGGTCGAGGCAAAAGAGGACCCGGAAACAGTAACCGCTAAATCCGGACTAGCAAACGAGTTTGCGGAGTGATCAAATTCATTAAACTAGATTCGAAACAGAAATGGCTAGTAACTTCAACGTCACTTGTCTTTCCACGGTCGTGTTCATTTGAAGACGGCGAAAACGCTGGGCAATGCTCGTGTCTGCCTAAGGAAGAGGCTTTACGAGGCGAATTGAACCAATGGATCGAAACCCGAAGGCTCGAAATCAAATGAAAAAAACAAGTCAAAAATTTCTGACGTTCCTTCAGGTAGCGCTCAAAGTCGTTCCGGTCATCCTTGGATTGGTTGGATTGGCGTTTGTCATTGCCTGGATCTCAGGAGTTTTTGAAGAAAAGATCCAGCCTCGCGAGACCAGTCCCGTTTCGAGGAAACTCG
>CAMYNE010000292.1:0-4542 GCA_947259675.1 uncultured Pirellulaceae bacterium | reverse complement strand
TTTCGAGGAAACTCGGAACCCAGCGCACGGACCAGGTCCACGAAGTCACGAAGGATTATATCGAGGAAGCCGTTGGAACGCTTAAGGCGGCGAGCCGAAGTGTCATTTCGGCCAAGATCCTGGCCACGATTGAGGAGATTCTCGTCTCAGCAGGCGACTTCGTTTCGGAAGGCGATTTGCTGGTCACATTAAACACACAGGAACTGAACGCGCGGCTGAGCCAGGCAAACGAAAGTCTTGCGGCCACGGAGGCTGCAACCGCTGAAGCGGAATCCGACTTCGAACGCAATCGCCGACTCCTGCAATCGAATGCCGTTTCACAAAGAGAATACGATATTGCCGAACGCAAACTCAATGTAGCTCGCGCCAACGAGCGCCGTGCCGAACAAGCAGTCAATGAGGCTCAGGCTTTACTTTCCTATTCGAAAATCAAAGCCCCCAAAGCGGGACGAATCGTCGATCGCACTGCTGAACCTGGAGACACGGCTCAACCGGGCAAACCCATCCTAACGCTCTATGATTCACAGTCGCTACGACTGGAGACTCCAGTGTTGGAGGATCTGGCGGTGAAACTGCAAGTCGGTCAAAAACTGACCGTGCACGTCGATTCAATCAACCAGCAGTTTTCCGCGACGATTGATGAAATCGTACCGCAAGCGGACGTGGCCAGCCGGTCATTCCTGGTCAAGGCCAGCTTGCCGCGAAGTGACAACTTGTACGAAGGCATGTATGGGCGGCTACAGATTCCCGCCGGCTCACGCCGACACTTGTGCCTGGCAACTGACGCGATTCGCCGAATCGGCCAGCTGGAATTCGTCGATGTTGTGTCGGAAGACGGAATACTACAACGACGACTGATCAAGACAGGACGTCTCGGGATGCCCGGTCGCGTAGAGGTTCTCAGTGGCGTCGAAGCGGGCGATGAAGTTGTACTTTTCGATACCTCGGAAGCCTCTTCTGCGGAAGAATTAGAAATGGAATCGTCGCAACAGGGAGACGATAATTGAGCGATTCAGAATACGAAACACAAGCGTCTAATTCTAATGAAGCATCGGCAAAACTCCCGATTCTAACGCGGGTTGTCGCGACTTTTCTCCGTGGCGACATTGCCATTTTGTTTACTGTGATTTCATTGGCCATTGGTGCCGTCGCGCTATTCCTGACGCCTCGTGAAGAAGAACCGCAAATCATCGTGCCGATGGCGGATGTGATGATCGAGGCACCCGGTCTTTCGGCCGAAGAAGTCGAGCGCCAAGTGACGCAACCACTCGAAAAACTTCTTTATCAGATAGACGGCGTCGAATACGTCTATTCGATGTCGAAAAGCGGACGTTCGATCGTAACGGTGAGGTTCTACGTGGGAGAGGACCGTGAAGATTCGCTTGTTAAGCTGTACAACAAAGTCGACTCGAATACCGATCAAATTCCGCAGAGCGTATCGAATTGGGTGGTAAAACCAGTTGAAATCGATGACGTACCCATCGTGATCGTGACGTTGTGGAGCCAGGAAATCAGTCAATACGGTGATCATGAACTACATCGGATCGCTCAGGAACTGCAGAACGAATTACAAGCGATACCGGATACCAATCGTGTCTGGGTCACCGGCGGTCGGCCTCGTGAAATCCGCGTTGAAATTGACACACAGCGAATGGCTTCGCGCAAGACTTCGCCTCTTCAGATCGCGCGAGCCCTTCAGCAAAGTAACATTCACTCGCGAATTGGCACGTTTGAGCAACAAAACGAATCGTTTGTCGTCGAAGCTGGGACGATTTTTCAAGACATCCGCGAGCTGGAAAACCTTGTCGTCGAGGTGGTCAATGATCGACCCGTTTATTTGAAGGACGTTGCGGAAATCATTGACGGACCAGCCGAACCAACGGGTTACAGCTGGATCGGTTTCGGGCCGGTTGGTCGAGACGAAGGCCATTCTCAAACGGATGAGACCCGCCTGTTTCCTGCAGTTCATCTCGCAATCGCAAAACGAAAAGGCAGCAACGCAGTCACGGTCGCCAATCAAGTTGAAGCGACGCTTGAAGAGCTCTCCGCCACGATGTTGCCAGATGGCGTTCACCACCGCATCACTCGCGATTACGGTGAAACAGCGAACGACAAAGTCAACGAACTGGTCGAAGGACTGCTGATCGCCGTGATTACGGTTGTCGGCTTGATTGGGCTGACGATTGGCTGGCGTGCTGCCTTCGTTGTCGCTCTGGCCATTCCTGTTTGCTACAGTTTAACACTCGCTGTCAATTTGCTGCTTGGCTATACAATCAATCGCGTCACGATGTTTGCATTGATTTTATCGCTCGGTCTCCTCGTCGACGATCCGATCACCGACGTGGAGAATATCGCGCGCTATTTTTCCATGCGTGTCGGTTCGGCCCGCAGCAGCGTACTGAAAGCGATCCAGGAAGTTCGCCCGGCATTGATCATGTCGACGCTCGCAATCATAGCCAGCTTTCTTCCGCTTTCGTTTATCACTGGAATGATGGGGCCGTACATGGCACCCATGGCATTGAATGTTCCTTTGACCGTGACGCTCTCAACCGTCGTTGCGTTTCTAGTCACTCCATGGCTGGCCATGGTGGCGATGCGATACATGTTAAAAGGGGGCGAAGGAGAAGAAGAATTCGATCCAACTCGCAGTTTTCTCTACCGCGTCAGTAATCGAATACTACGACCGATTTTGCGCAGCCCGCCGTTATCGTTCGCTGCACTGGGAGTCGTCGCTCTACTTTTGGTGGCCGCGATGTTTTTGCCAGCGTTGCGACTAGTGCCGCTCAAGATGCTGCCTTACGACAACAAAAACGAGTTTCAGATTGTCGTCGATATGCCTGAGGATTCGACGCTCGATCAAACGGACAATGTCTCCAGAGAAATCGCCCTGTTTCTTTCGGGCGTCTCTGAAGTTCGTGACTTCGAAGTGTTTACTGGACGCCCTTCGCCGATGGATTTTAACGGGATGGTTCGTCATTACTTCTTGCGAAATCAACCTTTTCAAGCAGATATTCGAGTCAATCTGGCTTCAAAAGAAAAACGTCAACAACAATCGCACGAGATCGTGTTGCGCTTGCGAGATCGTCTGACCGAGATCGGAAATCGTTGGGATGCGAACGTAAAAGTCGTCGAAGTACCACCTGGCCCGCCCGTTTTGGCTACGATTACGGCAGAAATTTATGGTCCGAGTGACAGTGATTATGCCAGTTTGATTCAATCGGCAGAAATCGTTCGCGATCGAATGGCGAAGGAACCGGGCATCGTGGACGTTGATTTGAGCACTGAGTCGGATCAGGTTCGCTGGGTCTTTGAAACGGACAAACCGAAAGCCGCATTGTCCGGAATCTCTACAGACGACATCAGTCAAACCCTGCGAATGGCGCTCGGGGGAGATCGCAGTTCCGTGATGCGTAATCCCTATGAAGTCGCACCGCTTCCAATCGTTTTGAGGCTTCCCAGGTACGAGCGTTCTGCCATTGATGATCTCGAGGAGATCTATGTGCAAGGCCGCTCTGGCAATCTCGTTCAACTTGGCGGATTGGGAAAGTTTGTCCAGCAAACGGAAGATAAGACCATCTATCGAAAAAACCTTGAACGGGTGATGTACGTATTTGGCGAAGTCGCCGGACGACCCCCTGCCGATGCAATTATGGATATGGAACTTGATCGTTCAAACAATATGGTCGGGGTGGCCGACGCAATATCGCGACCCACAAACGAGCGGACCTGGTTTTCGCCGGGCGGCGGAATTGCCTGGAACGTCGCTGATCAGTACCAGGTCAAATGGAATGGCGAAGGTGAATGGAAAATTACCCTGGACGTGTTTCGCGACCTTGGCTTGGCTTTTGCTGCGGCATTGTTCGCGATCTTTATTTTGTTGATGTTCCAAACCGGATCGCGACTGTTGCCGATCGTAATCATGTTGGCGATACCCTTGACCTTGATCGGCATCATGCCGGGATTTTGGGTATTGAACCTGAATCGGGCAGAGTTGATCGGTGGATACGCCAATCCGGTCTTCTTTACCGCCACCGCCATGATTGGAATGATCGCCCTGGCTGGAATCGTGGTCCGCAACTCAGTGGTACTCGTAGATTTTATTCACTACGGACAAGCCGAAGGACTTTCTCTGGAAGAATCCATTGTTCGAAGTGTTGCCGTCCGTACCCGCCCGATCTTGTTGACGGCGGGAACCACTTTACTTGGTAACTGGGTCATTACTCTTGACCCTGTATTCTCAGGACTCGCCTGGGCGATCATTTTTGGAATTCTTACTTCAACCCTGTTCACGCTGATCGTCGTTCCAGTCGTGTATTGGCTGTTGTATCGCAAGTCCGAAATTCTGGCCGCGACCCCTTAACTCTCAGGCTCGCCAAAACCGACACGCCGATGTTTTACTTTGCCCGCAGGACATTTCGAATATTGGTTCGAATCGATTCTGGATACAAATCGGTTTCCAGTTGCCGACGAGCTCGCCCTGAAACTTGTTCAAGCAATTGAAGCAACCTCTCAACAATCTATGGCTCGGCGTCAACCTCAAGA
>CAMYNE010000291.1 GCA_947259675.1 uncultured Pirellulaceae bacterium | reverse complement strand
CAAAGGCGACCAGTTCGCCGAATGCAATGTCTTGGGCCGCGTAGTCTACTATCGACGTGGAAAACTATACCTGGAAGTTCCCAAATCGCGGATGGCAGCGCAAAAGCGAATTACTTTCGAGCTATCTGAGGACGCAACTTTTGATATTAGCTCAGAGGACCTCAATCGAGTGCGTGCCGGAGATATTGTTGAAGCATTCGACGGTGAAAAAATGGATAACGGGGCTCATGTAATTCGCAATATCAAAATCCTGCTGGCCGCAAAGCGTGAAAAGGCAACGGTTTCCTATTCCGATCAGTTGTTTCAAAAGTACAGCAATTTCTCCGACGAACCGGCTGAGCCGCGAACCGAGCGTTCAGCCAACTTCATCCTGCATACCGATCTGTCGTTGCGAAGTTCAAAGGTCTTACTGGCGAAACTTGAAAACATGTTCGGTCTGGTATTTCGCTACTACAACAAACGCCCTCGTGAAAAGATAGAAGTTTATGTCGTTCGCGACCTGGATAACTTTTCCGGGGCGCTTCCTGCATTTGGCGTCGCCAAAATTGCCGAAGGAGCCGGCGTCACTCTCTCGCAGGGATATTCGCTTATGCAAGGCAACAAGGTCAAAGGCAAGAGGACGAAGGCAATCGTGTACTCGTGTGAAGATCATGCAGTCGTGCAGCACGAAGCCGTTCACGCATACTGTGCCATGGCATTTGGTTCAACCGGACCAACCTGGTACTCCGAAGGGATGGCCGAAGTAGGTCAATACTGGAAGCCGGACAATCCGGCTGTCGAAATTGACGCGGTCGTGATTGAATACTTGACATCGGCCAAAAAGAAAAAACTAACAGACATCGTTGCTGCTGGTCAAATAACGGGCGACTCCTGGAAGGCGTATGCCTGGCGCTGGGCGGTGTGCCATCTGTTGGCGAACAACCCCAACTATTCACGACGATTCAAAAGGCTGGGAATGAATATGATGTCTGAAGAGAAAGATTCTTTCAAAATCGCATTTGGTGATCTGGCTGACAAGATTTCATTTGAGTACGACCAATTCGTCAAGAACTTCGATAACGGTTATCGAGTCGATCTTTGTGCCTGGGACTGGGAAACCGAGGCCGTCGATTTGGGAACCAATCCGGTCAAAAAGGAAGTGAATGCAATGGCCGGCTGGCAAGCAACCACCGCGAAGTTGACCAAAGGCAACTCGTATGACGTGATCGCCAAAGGCAAATGGAAAATCTCGGCAGACAGTCCTGAAATCACAGCCGACGGCCAAGCCAGCGGGCGTGGCAAGCTGATCGGCGTTGTTTTGAAAGACTATAAAATTTCACCCCCGTTTGAATTAGGCGCCAAAAAACGGTTTAAGGCCGGATATTCGGGGCAACTTTACGTTCGCTGCAAATACAGCTGTAACCACCTCGACGATAATTCTGGCGCGGTTGATTTTTATATTCGCAAATCGACGAGTAAGTAGTTGGCAGTCTTCAGTTGGCAGTTCTCAGCTGGATGTCGCCGCATTGCTGGGCGGTCCATTAGTCATCCTGAACCGAGTGGAGCGAGGTGAAGGATCTCTCGTTGGAATTGTTCGAACGCGATGCCGTAAATAGTCAAATGCCAGCTTGCCAGTAATCGCGATTTCGCTCCAGTGACAAATGCGGCTAGAATTGGCCGCTATGTTAAAACGAGTAAAAACTCTAATTGTTTCGTCATTCCGGATTTGGGGCGAAGCGAAAGCGTCACGCATGTCGGCCGCGATGGCCTATTACACAATGCTTTCATTGGCTCCTTTATTGATGATCGCGATTGCAACTGCCGGCTATCTGGTTGACGAGGGACTCGCTCAAAGTGAAATCGTCGAACAAGTCGGACGGTTTACGACAGAATCGATCGCCCAAACCGTTGCATCATTGATTACCAACGCGACGACCGAAAATCAACGGCGGCCCACTTCAGGGATCATTGCCGGTGCGCTCAGCCTGATCGTGTTGGTGTACGGAGCCTCCGGTGCGTTTTCGCAATTGCACGATACATTCAATGAGATTTGGAAAGTCCCGATCAGCAAAAGGACAGGAATCTGGTTTTCCGTGCAGGAACGCTTGTTCGGAATTGCGATGGTCGTGGTCGTCGGCATCCTGTTGTTGTCTTCGATTTTTCTGAACACCTTTATTGAATACGTGGGTGACTTGTTCCACGAAAGCTACCCCTCTGCAATTTCATATCTGGAGTTGGCTGATCGGGGCATTTCCTATTTGATCCTTCCGATTGTTTTGGCCTTTTTGTTCTGGCTGATTCCCGCGACTAAAGTCGAATGGCGCGATGTCTGGGTCGCCGCCATGTTGACCGCCTTGCTGATTGGACTTAATCGATACATCATCGAACTCTATTTGAGACTTTCGAGTACTAACGAAGTCTACGGTTCCGCTGGTTCTCTTGTGGTTCTGTTGATTTGGGTGTACCTGACAGGATTAGCTGTTTTTTACGGTGCGGCATTTAGTCACGCATGGGCAAATACTTTTGGTTCAAGACAAGATAGTTTTGAGGAATCCTTGAGCGTGGACGCAACTTGAACCGAATGGCGGACTGTTTTCGCAACAAAATTTCTCCGACAACTCGTTTTTTGGCCCCCTGTTTTGGCTAACTTTTCTAATTCGCCGTTTCTCGATTAACAAATCGTGAATTGTTCATTAAGTTATTTTGTTTGCTCGACGATTCAACTTGTAAAACGTAACTCAACCGCTTCCCAAGTAGCGACATGTCAACTGAAAATCAAACGCCGCAAGACCTGCAAGATTTAGAAATCAAAGATGCCCACGTCATTTTCGATCCGGTTTGGGAAGAACTTGAAGAAGAATTCGGCCGGGAAAATTTGCACTTTCCTAAAGAGATCATTTTGCTCGGCGGTGCGCCTGGGTCGGGCAAAGGGACACAAACCAAATTCATCATGAACGCACGCGGTTTGACCTGCCCGCCCATCGTCGTCAGTGACTTGCTCGTCACTCCCGAAGCACAAAAAATAAAAGACCAGGGAGGAATGGTCGGTGACAAAGAAGTCATTGGAATTTTGCTCCGCAAACTGCTTGAAGAACAGTTTCGTGACGGCGCGCTGTTAGATGGATTTCCACGTACGCGGGTCCAGGTCGAATGCCTGAAACTTCTGGTCAATGAAATCAATCGCCTGCATACAGAGTTTCAAGACACCCCCAAAGCCATTTATTTCCGCCGACCAACCATTCACGCGATGGTACTGTTCGTAAGCGAACATACGAGCATCGAACGTCAAATCCGACGAGGCATCGAAGTCTCACTTCACAATCAAGACGTGATGGAAACCGGCATCGGCGAAATCATCGAGCAGCGATCGACTGACTTGAGTGATGAATATGCCAGTCGACGTTACCAGGTATTTAAAGAGCAGACGTGGGACGCGTTGCAGTCGTTGAAAGAGCTCTACCATTATCACTTCGTCAACGCCGAGGGCCCAATCAAGGAAGTCGAAGAGAACATTCTGGAAGAGATCTCCTATCAGAGTTCACTCGAACTCGACCCGCGCACCTACGATCGCCTGCGTCCTATTCCTCTGGCCGACGAGATTATCTTGCACGCGAGACAGGAACTCGTGAAACGATTGGACAGTTACGAACTTAATCACAAGGAACTCTTCAAAAAAGTTGTCGATTTGATCCAGACAAAGTTCATGCCCATCATCAAACGACATGCGCTCTCTGGACGAGCCAGTGTCAATTCCGAAGACCCAATTTTGGAAGAAACGTTAGCACTTTCCATGTTGATTGATATTTTTTCAGAAAGGGGTTTCAACGCAGTCGTCGACAAACGGCTTCATGAAACCCCGGAATTTGTCGATGCAGACGGTAAAATAACCTCTTCAAAGAAATCTGTTTACCGCATCCAGATCCATTTCAAGGGATCTCAAATTCGAAGGGGATAAAAGAGAGAAGCGAGAACCAAGTGGCGAGAAGCGATTCTTGTTTCTCGTTTCTAGCCTCTCGCTTCTAGCGTCTCGTCTCTAGCTTTCTCCGTCTTCCAATCCGTATGAAACGTACCTTCCCGATCAACTCGTTCATAAGTATGGGAACCAAAATAGTCTCGTTGCGCCTGAACAAGATTCAAGGGTAAACGAGCGCGGCGATAGGCGTCGAAATATCCGAGCGCGCTGCTGATTGCGAGCACTGGAACACCCGCGTTCGTTGCGGTGATGACAACTTGGCGGCAACCGAGTTGAGTTTCAAGAAGTCGTTCGGTAAATACTGGCGAACGGAGAAGATTGTCCAGTTTGGGATCTTTAGAAAACGCCTGGCGAATATCTTCCAGGAGAGCCGCGCGAATGATGCAGCCGCCGCGCCAGATACGAGCCGTCGCCTCCAGATCCAGCTCGAAACTCTTTTCATCGGAAACAGTCGCCAGCAGGCTGAGCCCTTGTGCGTAACTGACGATGAATGAAAACAAAAGAGCCTGTTCGACAGCAGCCACAAGTTCGTCTTTGTCAACGGGCTCCTTACTGAATTCAACCTTCAACATCTCACTGGCATCGACGCGCTGTCCCTTAAGTGC
>CAMYNE010000290.1 GCA_947259675.1 uncultured Pirellulaceae bacterium | reverse complement strand
CTGTTCGATGCGATCGCAGCGAGCGGTGGTGAGGCTCGCCTTCTTTTCAACCACGCACGCGACGGCCTGCTTTTCAACGTTCGAATGCCAGTCCCCGTAGGTGAAATCGTGCGCGATCCGAGCGGCAACGAATTGAAACGATCAAGCGCTCCACCCAAACAGCAATTGGTGTCTTCGCAGCTGACGGAAATGGAGGTGGCAGCGGAGTCGTCATCACTCCCGATGGCTATGCGTTGACCAATTTTCATGTCGTCCAAGGCAATGGCCCGTTCATGAAGTGCAGCATGTCCGATGGCGTGTTATACGATTGCGTCATTGTAGGTATTGATCCAACGGGAGATGTCGCCTTGATCAAGCTTTTTGGTCGAGACGATTTTCCAGCCGCAGTCATTGGCGACAGTGATCGGTTGAAAGTCGGACAATTCTGCTTTGTCGTCGGCAATCCGTTCTTGTTGGCGACAGATTTTCAACCTTCGGTTTCATGGGGCATCGTCTCTGGGATGCACCGGTATCAGTATCCGTCGGGAACCATTCTGGAATATGCCGATTGCATTCAAACAGACGCGGCGATCAATCCGGGAAATTCCGGCGGCCCGCTATTCAATTCCAACGGGCAACTCGTTGGTATCAATGGTCGCGGTTCGTTTGAGAAGCGTGGACGAGTCAACGTGGGTGTGGGCTATGCAATCTCGATCAATCAAATCAAACTTTTTTTGGATCATCTGAAAAGCGGACGGCTCGTCGATCATGCAACCTTGGGTGCGACGGTTGCGACGAACGAGTTGGGGCAAGTGCGGATAAGCAACATTCTCGAATCCTCAGATGCCTTTCGTCGCGGCGTCAGGTTTGACGATGAGATCTTGTCATTTGGTGGGCGACAAATTCGAACCGTAAACCAGTTCAAGAACGTACTCGGAATTTTTCCGAAGGGTTTGCGGGTACCACTTAAGTTTCGTCGAGACGATAAATCGTTCGAAACCTTCGTCCGGCTAACAGGAGTTCATGCGACCCAACAACTTGAAGAGATTATTCAAGGCGCCGTCGAATCACCCGATGAACAACCACAAAGAAAACCTGACCAGGAACAGGAACCCGCGCCCACCGAGCCAACAATCACCACCAAACCGGCAAAAGAAAAATCGAAATACGAAGACTTTTATATCGAGCGCCGCGGTTTTGCCAATTATTATTTCAATCTGAAAAACCGTAATCGAGTCTGGGAAGAATTCCTGCTACACGGCGACTTTGGGGTTGTCCAGCAGCAGTGGCGGCTGGCTGTTGAGATTGATAGCGAAAAAGCAACCATTATTCTGGGCGATCGGCAATCTGGTTTGCGAACCACTAAGGAGACGTTTGTTGTCGAAGCGGACCAATCGCTGGCGGATCAAATGGTTCCAGAAAACCAGGGCGGATATTTGGCTGCCCTCCATTTATGGCGTCGCATGCTGACCAAAGGGCCTTCGCAATTTGGCGATGTCGACTATTTCGCCAGCATGCCCTTAATCTCACTCACACAAGGCCAATCCGATCTTCCGAATGCGCCGTTGATGTTAACCCAAAATGGTCAAGCGGACGTTTTGATCGGCGTCTACGATGTCGTCGAAGCTCGCTTTCTGTTTGATCAACAGTCTCACCAATTGTCGGCCATGGAAGTTCATGCCGACATTGGCGGCGATCCAACCGAACTGCATTTTTCCGATTATCAGGTACACGACGATTTGACGGTCCCCAGCGAAATACGTGTTGTATCTGGAAATCGTGTTCTCAAAACGATTAAGATTGAACAAATCGAATTCATTACCAATCTCAGAAACAACTCGGCACCGGGTAACTAAAACGATCGTGCAAGAAAACGGATAGAATGAACAAGAGACTGGCAACTTCAAAACTTGTGCTGCGGGCTGGTGCCGGTTTATCGATTATCCTGGCGATGCTTCTATCCACGGCCTCAATTTCGTCCGCTCAAGACAGTTTCAAACCGGTAGTCGATTCGGTTCAACCGAAGATGGTCAAAATCAACGGAAGCGGCGGATTTCGAGGCCTTGAATCGTACCAGAGTGGCTTCTTGATTTCCGATGAAGGGCACATCCTGACGGTCTGGAGCTACGTGTTGGACAGCGATGTCATCACCGTGACGCTCAACAATGGTCAACGCCATGAAGCCAAATTGCTGGGCTACGACCCGAGAATCGAAATCGCAGTTCTTAAAATAGACGGCGACGAATTACCGAACTTTAACGTCGATGAGTCTGTTGAAGCACGAATCGGAAACACAGTGCTCGCGTTTAGCAACCTTTTTGGAATTGCGACCGGCAGCGAATCGACAAGCGTATTGCACGGAATCATCGCAGCCAAAACGAAGTTGACCGCTCGCAGTGGCGCCATGGAGTCCAATTATCGAGGCGATGTTTACATTGTCGACGCGATGATCAACAATCCCGGAGCCGCCGGGGGCGCCGTCACCGATCGAAACGGTCAACTCATCGGAATCATCGGGAAAGAACTAAAAGACCAGCGAACTAATACATGGTTGAACTTCTCAATCCCAATCAGTGAATTAGCTGGCTCCATTCACGATATCCGCTCGGGCAAAATGGTGGTCGACGCATCGACAAGCCGCCAGCCGCCAGCGGAACCGATGACCCCCAAGCTGCTTGGCTTTGCTCTCGTCCCCAACGTCGTTTCGAAAACGCCCCCGTTTATCGATCAAGTTGTTGAGGGTACCGCCTTTTATCGAGCTGGAATTCGGCCCGATGATCTAATCGTCGAAATTGCTGGCAAAATGACTCCGTCGTGCAACGATGTCCTGAGACTCTTGTCGCTGATTGATCGAGACGCCACGATGAGTGTGACGTATCAACGCGGACGACGATTCTATACGATTGATATCCAACTCAATCGTTAGCCAAAAGCACCAACCGATTAAAAGTAGACGACCCAAATGAACCTTCCCACGGCTATGTCGATTGTCATTTGCTTCGCAATATTTTGTGGGTTTTACGGGTCTATTGAAGCACAGACTGAACTTCGGCAATTGGAAGAAACGGCCATCCAAAAGGCTGTTGATCATGTGGCGCCTGCTGTCGTCCAGATTGAAACGATTGGCGGTCTCGATAATGTCAAGGGAGCCAGTATCAGTAGCGGCCCAACGACTGGCGTAATCGTCTCAGAAGACGGTTATATCCTTTCCAGCATGATCAATTTCATTCAACAGCCCTCGAGCATCGTCGTGCGATTCGACGACGGTGAGATTGCGCCGGCAGAAATCGTGGCGAGGGACCATAGCCGTAAACTCGTGGTGCTGAAAACAGAGAGTCAACGACAATTTGTCCCTGTCGAAATGGCCGACCGGAACGAGCTAGCCGTGGGCCAAACGACGATTGCAATCGGTAAAATCTACGATGCTCGCGAGCCCAATGTTTCCGTCGGGATCTTAAGCGCGCTAAATCGAATTTGGGATCGTGCAGTGCAAACGGATGCGAAAATCTCGCCCGGCAATTTCGGAGGCCCGTTGATCGACCTCAACGGAAAAATGATCGGTGTGCTCGTTCCACTTTCACCAGACAATTCCTCCGTCGGGGCAGGTAGCAATTGGTACGATTCGGGAATCGGCTTTGCCGTTCCAATCCAGGATCTGCTGCAGCATTTCGAAACGGTTACCAACGGAGTCGATCTGAAACAAGGTTTGTTGGGAATTGCGTTCAAGGGTCGCAACATTTACACAGATCCAGCCGAAATCTCTGTCAGCTTCGCGGGCGGGCCTGCTGCAAAGGCCGGCATCCTGGCCAGTGACACAATCGTTGAAGTAAACGGTCGTGCGATTCGTCGGCAAGCCGAATTCAAACACGCTATCGGTCGACTTTATGCGGGTGATAACGTCTCTTTGACGGTCCAGCGTGGCACAGAAAAACGCAGTTATGTGGTCGAACTAACTGGGAAAATTCAACCATTCGACCTTCCGGCGATTGGCGTCTTGCCCGTGCCACCAGATCCGTCAACGGATTCAGTTGAAATTCGCCACGTCCTTTCCAATTCTCCTGCCGCGAATGCGGGACTGGTCGCCGGTGATTCGATCGAGGCCGTCGAGGGTGAACCGACGAAAACGCGTAACGATCTTGCTATCGCGTTCGTTCAACGAGGGATGGGCACAACGATCAAGCTAAACATCCGAAAAGCTAACGCTAACTCGGCCCAAGTCGTCGCGACCGATATTTTGTTAGCTCCGCAATCGGCTCAACCGCTCGCGAACGTTAAACGATTTCCCGTTGCCAGCTCGACGAAAACAATCGACATTACGGTCTCGGAATCATCCAACAAATGTTTTGCCGTCTTGCCTGTCGATTCTCCAACCCTGGCTGGCGTCCTGGTTTGGATTCCTGAACCGGGTGAAGTCAACCAGCAGAAATTTGTGAACGCGTGGAAGTCGATATGCCTTCAATACAATGTTGCGGTAGTGGTACCGCAATCGCTTGATGAGGCGAAATGGGATCCTGGCGAGTCAGATTTCATTGCAAAATCGGTTAACCTGTTGGCAGGTCAAATGGCGGTCGATCCAAATCGGGTT
>CAMYNE010000289.1 GCA_947259675.1 uncultured Pirellulaceae bacterium | reverse complement strand
AGATTCGCACGGAGGTGGTCAACGCGGAAGGTTGCGATCTAAGAATAGGTACCTGGTGGAATTTCGTCGTTGCCGTAGTCGTTCCGATCGAGGCGGTGGCACTGATGCTGTGGTGGTTCTGGGATGCAAAGGAGCTCGATCCAGCTGGCTGGCTCGTTTGGCATCAGGGGTGCAAAAGTTTGTGTTTAATCGAGCGGATGTCTGGAGCACGATATCACCGGACATGGTTCGAAAGCTTGAGACGATGCGAAGCTCGGACGTGCCAATTTGTTTTTGCCCCAATTGGCTGACGAAATCGCTGTATGACGAGATTCTCCAGGTCTCAGCAAATGGGAGAAGGATTCCACAAGGACCAACCAAATTCCTCTATAGTGGGACCATTGGCAACAAGCAGGGACTCCTGCAGTTCTGTCAGAGTTTGAGTAAAAGCGACAGCGACTTTCAATTTCAAATCCGAGGTGCGGGAAGCGCAGCCGAATCGGTACGGCGATGGGTAGAATCAAGTGGCGACCGCAGGTTTGAGTTCGACGGGTTGTTGTCCCAAACCGAATTCGTACACGCTGTCCATTCGGCCGACTGGTTCGTGGTTCCGCAAAAATCGAGCGCTGGCGGCGCATTTTTTCCGAGTAAGCTTATTCCGTCAATGTTCATCGGCACACCCATCCTGGCAATCTCCGAAAACGACGGGCCTTTGTATCATGAGGTTTCCGAAAATGGACTCGGTCTGGTTGTTCCCTGGTCGCAAGTGGATCGACTTATGAATGAACTCGATGCGATTCACCGCGACCCGGCAAGATATACAGAGCTGCAGACAAACTGTGTTCGACGAGCAGAAGCCTACGAACGTGAATCGGCCATCGACAAGTTTGAATCAATGCTGATGCAGCTATCGTCTCCAGACAAAGTACAATCCGAGAAAAAATCATCGACTGAAATTCGTTCCGACGACCGAGTACCAATCGCCTGACACGCCTCGTTTCCACAAAACGGTAGTTGTGCCCAGTTTGCGAAGTAGTTTGCCGGATCCACGCGTTTCCAGAATATGAATTGGGTATGTTCATCGAAAAAACAACAATTGACGACGCGCATCCTTGGCTGATCTATCTTTCACCGGACTGCACCGACAGTGCTGTGCAAAAACGAGTCCACGGCTTTCTCAGTGAAGGCATTGATCTCGTCAGTTTTAGCTTTCGTCGCGCTCGTTACAATGTGGATTACGTACCTGATTGGCCCAACGTCGAGCTTGGGATCACGACCGAACGTCGATTGTTGGCGCGACTTTTCGTGTTCCTGCGAGCCTTGTGGGTGATTTACTGCCACCGTCGACCGTGGCGTTCGGCGTCCGTTTTGTACGCCCGCAATCTCGATATGGCACTTTTGGCCTTGATTGGTAAAGCGATAACGAGATGTCCCGCTTCGTTTGTGTATGAAATTCTCGATATCCATCCTGCAACGACAAAACCCGGGATTCGCGGTGTCTTCTTGCGATGGCTGGAAAGACGAGTTTTAAACCGCAGTCAGTTGCTGGTCGTCAGTTCGCCAGCGTTTCTCCAAAACTACTTTCACCCTGTGCAGGGTTTTACGGGTAAGTCGTTTGTTCTGGAAAACAAATGGCCGAGCGAAGAGATGTCGAATCTGCCGAGGGAGATTCCGTGCGAATTGAATGGGGCTGAACCAAAATGGACAATTGGCTGGTTTGGAAATATTCGTTGTCCCAAGAGTCTCGAGCTCCTGACCGAGCTGGCGGACGCCCTGCCAGAACGCGTGCGGATCTATATTCGAGGCTGTGCATCGCTAATGGGGAAACAGAAATTAATGGATGTGATTCGCGATCGAGAAAACATGGTCTTTGAAGGTGAGTACTGTGCTCCTCGGGAGTTGCCGGCAATCTACTCGAACGTACATTTTAATTGGTGCGTCGACCTGTGCGGAGGCAAAAATTCTCTTTGGTTACTGCCGAATCGAATGTACGAAGGTGGATACTTCGGCATTCCAGCGTTGGCGATTGCCGGCTATGAAACCGGCCGCATTGTCCGCCAGCGCAAATTGGGAATATCGCTGGACGGTCCGGACGTGGAGGAACTCGGCGAAATACTTTCAAACATGACACGCGAAGATTACGAGCGGCTGCGTCGACGGATTCAGTCGCTACCCGTAGCGAACTTCGTTGATCACGGTGATCTGGCCCAGCTGATGCGGACCGTGTCCCAAGAAAACGGTCACCGCACTGTTTTGAAACCTGCTCGCGAAATTCAAGCAGATAGTGTTGGGCAAAAAATCGCCAAATGACACAGAACTACCCGATTTATCGAAGAGAACTTGTGTTCGTTTGCCTGTTGTTCGCTTTTGCCGCCGGCGTTTTTTACGACACCCGATTTATCATTCCCTTGGAGGGAGTCCGGGCCGCTGTGGCGGCAGCTGTGGTCGCTTTTTTTGGAGCCACCCTGCTTTTGGCAAGATATCCCCTGCAAGTAATCCAGCCGGCGGTATTGGCTGCCTGGCCCCTGCATCTGTTTACGATCTGTTTCTTGGGATTGTCCTGGTGCGTTCATGACGGAGCTCAATTGGGTACGACCATCGCTTACACGATCGTGGCCTACGCAACCTATCTGCTTGTGCCGCTTTGCCTGATGCTCGATCGTCAGTTGTTCGACTCGTTTGTTAAAATGGTGGCGATCGGAAGCGCCCTGTTGGCGATTCCTTCTTATGTAGGCGCCTTGGGCGTTGATTCCATTCTGGGATTTCCGCTGAGCAACAAATATTCTTATTCCAACTTTTCCGGAATTGTTGCCAGCGGCGGCTTGTTTGAACACGGGGAGGGACACGCCCTGCAAATGGGTCTGGGATTGTTTTGCTGCTTTTACGCATTGCGGAAGTCGGGCAATTGGTTCTATGCGGTGTGCCTGATGATGATCATGGGAGGCCTCGTCGTATCACAGGGACGGGGACCGATCTTTGGCGTCGCGGTCGCTGGTGCTTTTTGTTTCCTGCCCGAAGTGTTTCGCCGTTCGCGGCTGGTGTTTATCGGCAGTTTTGTTGTATGCCTGATATTTCCTTTTCTGATTTTGCCTCAACTCGCCAAAGTTCCTGGTGTCGCCGATTACTTGCGTCTGGAGCGTGGCCTTTCTGGGCGTGAAGTGGCTTGGGAATACGCTGGTTCTCTGATTGAAGCAAAACCTTGGACGGGACATGGCCTTGGCAGTTCCGCTGAATTGTCTGAAGAAGCGGGTAATCATTTGCGGAAGAGCGGTTATAGCGGTATCGGCACCACATTTCATAATACGTTCATCACCAAGGCGGTCGAACTGGGTATGCTCGCAGCTGGCATTTACACGTTGATGTACATCGTGCCGATCATTCGGATTTGCAAGCTGACGCCATATGTCTTAGAACAACAACTGATTCGCAGCATCGTCGTGTTGACCCTCACGGCATCAATATTTCGCGACTATAATATAGGTGGAGTGAGATCCACCTCGATCATCGTGGCTGTATTCCTGGGGCTCGCCAATCTTTGGCCGTTAGCCGCCGAGTTCGAACAGGCATCGCAAGACGCTGAGGATAATCTAGCTCTGCCTGGCGAAACGACGGAACAGCAGACCGTCACTTGTTGAGAAACCCTGATCAACGTGGAAGTCGAGTGTTTGAGTTGTCAACCGGTAGCCATATCCAAACGCCAAACAAGGAACGAATTCCAGTTGGGGAAACCGGACAGGAACAGCATTCGATTCGATCCGCTTGCGCTCAAACGGTCAAGGAGTTGATGTGGTCCGTAGTTCGCTACCGGCCTTCCAAAACACCTATTTGCATTTATGCCTCGCGGCGCAGCGGCAGTACTCTGCTGATGCAAATGATCAGTGCGAATCGGGGCGTGATGTTTAGTGATCAGCCGTTTGGGCTGTACTCAATTAGTTCCGCCAACATCAATCGGTTGCCCGTATTTGCGTACAGTCAAGTCGCTTGCCCCGACAAAGACGAAACCGCAATTATTCGCAACTATTTTCAAGGGCTGCTCAACGGCGAAATACGGGCAAACAGCCCCTGGAAGTTCTGGAGTCGCGATTTTCATTTTTACAATGACCGAATTTGCCTCAAAATTACAGATGCCAAGGCGATTATCGATTGGATTGACCAACAATTCGACGTGAACACCGTTGTCTTGACTCGTCATCCAATTGCCCAGGTTCTTTCGGTGGCCAACAACCGATGGTTGACGACGGGAAAAGGGCTTCTGAAAAACGCTGGGTTTGTCGAGCAATGGTTGACAAACGAACTGGAAGCCATGTGTTGGGATCTGTATCGTTGCGGAACCGAACTGGAAGGCCGAATTGTCGATTGGGCTTTGGAAAATCTGGTGCCACTGAAGCTGCTACCTGACCGGCCAGATTGGTTTTTCGTCAGTTATGAAGATTTGATCGCTCACACTTCTGCAATCATCGCTTATTTTTCAGAGGAGTTACGGCTGGAAGATCGCCAAGCCATGGCAAGGCAGGTCGCTCGACCTTCACGATCCGTCAGAAGTGCGAGAAGTTTAGAGCTGCAACAGTCGATTAATGAGCAAAACCAGGATCGACTTGTCGATTGGTGG
>CAMYNE010000288.1 GCA_947259675.1 uncultured Pirellulaceae bacterium | reverse complement strand
GACGGAAGGTAGCCGGATACGGTTTGCCGGGCCGGTTTGCTAAACCGTGCGACCAAGAGTGTCATGAGGGTTCAAATCCCTTGCCTTCCGCTTTATTTTGTCGTTCTGTCGCTGGTCATTTGATCGGCGGCGATCAATTGTTAATAATTTGTCGTCGTGAACTTTTTGTATGACGTTGCGTCCTGATTACAATAGATCAAAGGTTAAAGTTTTATTAGAATGACCGCAGCATAGAAGATCTGGTGCCCGTAGCTTAACGGTAAAGCACTTGGTTGTGGGCCAAGTTCATACCGGTTCAATTCCGGTCGGATACCCTAATTTTGAAAGCAGACATGATTGCTCAAGTCCTTCAGCGCCCGACGCTAGTACTCAACCGAAACTGGCAACCCGTTAATGTTGCCACGGTCGCTCGAGCCCTAACATTGCTGTGGAATGAAACTGCGCGAGTGGTTGACCCGGACGACTACCAGCTTTATGACTGGGCCGATTGGGCGCGGCTCGTGCCGGAAGTCGATCAGCCGTTTATTCGAGCGGTGTCACAGCGAATTCGAGCACCGGAAGTCATTTCGCTGAGAAAGTTCGATCGAGTGCCGACGGCAAGTGTGACGTTTAGCCGACGAAACATTTTTCGTCGTGACCGTTTCACGTGTCAATATTGCGGTGAGCAGCCGACGGGTGACGCCTTAACGATCGACCACGTAGTGCCGCGGGCACAGGGTGGCCAATCAACCTGGGGCAACTGTGTGTTGGCATGTATCTCTTGTAATCACAAGAAGGCCGACCGGACGCCCCAGCAGTCTGGTATGAAGCTGAAGAAGACGCCGGTCCGCCCGACTTGGAATCCGGTTTATTCACGGCATTCGATGCGCTTCGAAAGCTGGTCAAATTTCATCAGCGACGCGTACTGGAACGCCGAACTAAAAAGCAGCTGATCAAATCGGAGGCCGGAAATCGGAGGTCGATTTCAACCCACAATGGATGACTCCCGATCTCCGGTCTCCGAATTTTACCCAGCGGTGTGCTCCTGGGAGAGCAAGCAGCCTCCAAAACTGCCACACAGGGTTCGAATCCTTGCACCGTTGCTTTCCGCCCATCTTGCCATTTGGATAAAATGTTTTTAAGTTTGCCTGGCTCATACTCTGAGAATTTAGTGATTTCGCGGCGATTTTGCGTTCGGAACAAAAATGACGCAACGAATTTTTGTTAAGATGACGATGTGACACTTAATTTACCTTTTTTACTTCAGCCATAGCGATCAAACATGTCAACCGCAGAGCATCCTGTCTTGTCAACGCAAGGTCAAGCTTTTTTAGCTTCCGTTGAAAACGCAAAATATGATCGACAGATCACATCCGGGGTTCAAAAATTTGCGGACAAAAAAGTCGCGGGAGACATGCAGGGATTTTATTCCGATGATGAATTGCAGGCGATCGTTGAGTTGAAAGGGACCGACCGCGACGTCGAATCACGCATGCCGGTCAAGATTACCCGGCACTATTTCGAGCAAGCCAAAAACAGCTCAGCGATGCAACGGTTGATCAAGGCTTCACCGGACGAAACTTATGACCTGACCGGATCAAACGACCCGGGAAAACAAATGGATTACAGCCCTGTAGAGGGTCTGATTCACAAGTACGAGTTGGGGTTGATTTATGTCGCCTCAACCTGCTCGGCGCATTGCCGTTTTTGTTATCGCGAGGAGCTGATTGCGCGGAAAGACGTCGCTCGGCCGGATGGGGCGATGGCTCCCAAGGGGTTGGCCCAGATCGAAGAAATCTGTGCCTATGTCAGAGAGCATAATCAAATCGTTGAAGCGAACGGGGGACGTCATCCGGAAACAGGTCGCGAACGACTGCGAGAGATTTTGATGTCGGGCGGCGATCCGATGGTTCTGGGCAATCGCAAAATTGCCAACTGGTTTTCGGCCTTGTCCGAAGCCGGCGTTGAGTCGATACGGATTGGAACCAAGGAACTCGCGTTTTATCCAGATCGGTTTGACAAGACATTCTTCGACATGCTCGATCGGTTTCACCAACTATACCCGCGGACGCAATTGCGATTCATGGTCCATTTCAATCATCCAGATGAATTCCTCAAGAAAGACGCTGATGGCAACTTCATTCGGCATCCGGAAGGAGGGCTGGAATGGCTGGACAACACCTACCGTAGTGTTCAAGAGCTGGCGAGTCGCAATTTCCTCACGATCGATAATCAAGCGCCAATTATCCGGGGTATCAACGATGATTCCGATGCGCTTCGTATCATGCAGCGTGAACTGCGCCACAAGGGTATCGAGAATCACTATTTCTTTTGCGGTCGCGACATCGTCGGGCACCGCGCTTTCAATGTGCCGATCGAAGAAGTTTGGCAAATCTTGAATAAATCGCAACAGGGTTTGTCCGGCGTCGAAGCACACGCGAAACTTTCGATCACTCACTATATTGGCAAGACTGAAGTTTGCGCTGTGACCAACGAACCGATGCTGGGCGTTCCTCACGGCGAAAACGGCGTCGTGATATTCAAGCACATGCGGGGTGTCGCCGACGCGGCAAATCGTGGCAAAGTCGCAATCGTGGGTCGCAATCCAGAAGCGATCTGGTTCAACGACTATGAAGATCGAGTGATTTTCGATGAAGCTGGACTGTTCCCAAGATCACCTGACGAATCAAAGCCCGGTTTCTATTAATGGGTTGAAGGCAGAAGACTAGAAGCGAGTTGCGAGCAGCGAGAGACCTCCAAGCTCCGACCTCCGTCCCATTCTGACCTCCAATTTGGAACGTGAACCTTCTCGCTTATCCAGCGTCTTATTCTCATAGCGTATGACCATCATGAACTGGTTTGAAATGAATAAGACTCAGAGAAAATGTCCTACATTCGATTTCAAACCGGCTTGCGCTGTCGGTCAACCGGGCGCTCATTGGGCATATTTTTTGCCGCGGGGCAGTTGCAGGATGAGGAGCAGGTTAAGCCCTATTTTGACGAGTCCCTCCGAGCCACATTGAATTGGTTCAACAAAAACTTGAGGGCTCCTCGGCAAGATGAAATTCCCACCCAATGCCTGTTTTGGTTCGATTGTTCTTCGCCTCGAGTGATCAGTACCGTCTGGGAACTTGTGACACTGCTTAGACAACATGATGTTTATGTAATGTACCGACGATCCACCGACCCGGGCAAAATCGTATATCGGGATGCGCACCAAATCGCAGCGATCCCCAACCAACGTGTGCACCGAGTTTTAAGGATCTAGACAAGAGAATTGATAGCGAGCGGAGAATGTCCGTCTTCGGAGTGTACCGGATCGCACGCGACTTTGCGAAGGTCTTTCCAAATCGGCATTCGGAATTCGGAGGTCGGAAATTTGAAATGGCGCTGGAGCCAGATGGCCAGGCGACCGGCTGCAACCCGGTTCAAGTGGGTTCGATTCCCACCGGCGTCTCTATAAAAAGCGACTAACCCGAATTGATCTGATTTCCTGCCATTACTCCGTTTCGGACGGTTGGATCGACGGTTCGTCACCATCGGAGGCAGGAATCCATTCCATGTGAAGGTTGGTTTGTTCGTCGGCAATCGTTCGAAAACCGAGGCATTGATAAAGTCGCAGCGCCGGATTATCGGGCTCGACGCGCAGCCGAATCGGAAGCGAAATTTCACGCGCTTTCTGCTGCCATTGTTCAATTAAATCTGCACCGATGCCCTGACCTCGATATTCCGGCAGCAAAGCAATATCGATTAAACGAATTTCGTCGTCATTCACTTCGATGGAAATTCTTCCGATCGTTTCGTTATCCCGAAGGATCACGTCAAACGTTGCGTTCGTGAAGTATTGTTGATAGTGGGTGTGTTGCGCTTCGAACTGCATAGTGAGGAGTTGGTCTTTTTGTGCTTGCGGCCATGGCAGGCGATCGATGTCATAGCGGGTCGTCGCGTACAACTTGCACAAAAAATCCATGTCGTCCGAAGTAATTGGGCGCAGGCTAACAGTGGAATTCGGATTGTCCCGTCCAGATGATGGCAATTCGTTTCCTTGGTGATTAGATAAGTTGGCGGTCTCCAAAAAGCGGCACCAGCGAACAGTTGCCCTCGCCAAGATAGTCAATTTTTGAGGCCGTTTCAAATTAGCCCGACGTTGAAGCCGTTCTCGCCGGACTACTGTGGTTTTGTTCGATGATTCTCAGGAGCAATTCGCGAATCTCTGTTTCAATTGGCACCGAACTGCCCGTGTTGCGGTCGATCAATATGAAATGAAAAAGAGACTTCAGGGCGATTTGTTTTTCATCTTTTTTGTGAACAAGTTGCCTTACTTCCCCACTGGCCGTGCCGAGCGTTATCAAGCTGGTGAGTACTCGAATCGTCTCTCCCTCGAAAACCGGGACCCGAAAACGAACATTCATGTCGATAATGATGATGCCCAGATTTTGCTCGGTGAGCAGTTCGATCAGTCCAATATGCTCGGCGAATTGCCATCTCGCTTCCTCGAGCAGCTCCAGATAGCGACTGTTGTTTACGTGCTTGAATGCATCGGTGTGGAACGTGCGGATTTTGAAAGTTGTTTCGTGGACCATGAGCAGATCGTAGCAAATTTGAATTCGCCCCG
>CAMYNE010000287.1 GCA_947259675.1 uncultured Pirellulaceae bacterium | reverse complement strand
AACAAGAGGACTTCGAAGAAATGCAGACCAAACGGATCAAGCGTTAATGATCGAGATCAAAAATTGAATTTTTGTGGCGGCGTTACTCCGTGACCCCGAATTATCGGTCACGGAGTGACCAGCCACACACAGGCTCCAGCCGACTGAATGATCTCTCGTGTTTTTGCGAGAGATCCCTCACCTCGCTCCACTCGGTTCAGGATGACTGAACTTACGGTGGGTAGGAGATCACCAGCTTCGGCCGAGTCTCGTTCATTTTGAGTCGAAAGCCACTATTGGTCTATTGGTCATCCAGCCGTTCTGGTTGCTCCAATCCATTTGTGCTGGCGAGCGTCTTGAGAACATCCACGCTGATGGACTCATTGATAAATCGAACGGAAGCATCAACAAAGGCGAAATTCGCACCTCCTTTGTGCGAACTGGCGAAAGAAATGTTGTTAGCGATTCCTTCCCCGGTGTTTATCCCGAATTCAATTGATTTCGCTGAGTAGACAACGTCGAGTTGATTAAAACGATTTGACTGACCAGTTAAATAAACAGCGCCAGTGGCCCATCCGCCTCGAGGACCAGGCACGCCATTCGAAGTCAGACTAAACCGTGAGATTTCGGCCAGTGCCAGTGTATTGGCTGCACCATCGAGAGCGGATTTCGTGCCTCTTCCCAACGAAAATCGGCCTTCATCGTCAGGTGCAAAAATGCCTCCCAATCCAACGCTACCACCACGGGGCGGTGGATTCAACGAGCGGTAGGAATAAACGTTTTTCCCATCAGAAGACTCTGCCGACCCGACCGGCCCCGTGATCCCATAATAGTCCGTTGTGTACTGACCTTGATCGGCAACATTGGTCGCTCGGACCTCATCCGTCGAAGACGGACAGTACAGCACATCGATCGGGAAATTCGAGAGTTCGGCCATTCGCTGCTCGTAAGTCTCACCTGCTTCCAGTTCCGCAACTGATTTTTGAAACAGGAAGCCTTGATCGAGGTGCGGCAGCAGTTCAACAAAGAGACTTCCGCCCATGCCATCATCGGCTTTCGGAAAACGATCGTTGACCATCTCGTGATCCAAAATCACGATCATCAACTGACGCAAATTGTTTTGGCAAGCAGTACGTCTTGAGGAAGCTCGTAACGCTTGAGTTGCAGGGACTAAAATTCCAACCAGGATTCCGATGATGGCGATCACGGAAAGCAGTTCAACCAGAGTGAAACCCATGGACTTGCCTAAGCGGGGCGATTGTTGCGTTTTCAAGTGGGGCGCTCCGAATGGTGTAGAAAACGTGGTCAACTTGAGGAGCGGATTCTATTCTTGCTACATGAAGAATTGATTAGTTTTGGCAATGAAACATGTGAAGAAAACATTAATGAATCTAAAAGTGAATTAAATCAATTATGCATGCAGCCTTAATCAAACGTTAACCCTTCTGCCTATACTTCGTGAGCAAACAATAAGTTCTCACGCTCTACAAAAACATTTTTGTTACTTCTTAGAAAACTAGAGAGGATTTGAATGTCACGTAAACA
Source organism: uncultured Pirellulaceae bacterium (assembly GCA_947259675.1). Taxonomy (GTDB): domain Bacteria; phylum Planctomycetota; class Planctomycetia; order Pirellulales; family Pirellulaceae; genus Mariniblastus. The sequence continues at coordinate 3,073 of CAMYNE010000287.1, read as the reverse complement.
AAAGACGAATGGATTTACGCTCGTCGAGTTACTGGTTGTGATCGCAATCATCGGAATCTTGGTGAGCATGCTGATGCCGGCGTTCATTGCAGTGCGCGCTGCGGCTAGGACGACCCAGTGCCAAAGCAACTTGAAGAACTTTGCGTTGTCGATGAATAATTTTGCGACCAACGATCCCGCAGGTCGCTTCTGCACAGGTGCGTACGATTGGAATCGCGATGGCGCTCCAGATCGCTTCGGTTGGGTTCACGACATGATTGATCAGAATGCGGGATTACCAGGCGAAATGCTGTGTCCTGCGAGCCCCTTTCGTGCTTCGGAAAAAGTTAACGATCTGTTGGGAAAAGACACATCTGACCTGGGCCGAACTCCGCCTAATCGAGTTGGTATTTTTGGCCCGTACATGACGATCGTCGCCGGAACTCCTATCCTTTCTCCCGAACGTGATGCTGCGGTTTTGGACATGATCGAAGCCGGATACAGCACGAACTATGCTTCCAGCTGGTTCATGGTTCGGGGTCAACCCAAGCTTCAGGGTGACACGACGACGACCTATATTGATGGTTCATCAGGATTTAAAGAATTCCAGGATACTACGGGCCCATTGAAGTATCGCCAAGTTGAAGGCGGTCAGGTACCGGCAGCCAACGTTCCATTACTGGGATGTGCGGCCCCTGGCGACTCGGACGAAGCGTTCCTGGTCCGTGGCATTAACGAAGAGTTGGCTGAAGGTATTCGTCTCGCCGAGTCATTTAATGACGGACCAGCATTCTGGGACGGGACCGCTGTCAAGCTGATTGATGACGCTTATGGTTCCAGTGGCCTCGTTGACATTAAGAACTGCATTATTGCAGCCGATGGTTGGCCATCGTTGGGCTCCGTTATGGAGCCGATTGCATTGGCGAATGATCTTGGTTCACCCGTTCTGCAAGACACCCGAGACTGGTATGCCGTTCACAACAACAAATGCAATATTGCAATGGCGGACGGTTCCGTGAAGACCGTCGTGGATCGTAACGGCGACGGATTCTTGAATCCAGGTTTCGACGTTGGCGAAGACACGATGAGCACTTTAGAAGACAAAGCTGCGCGCATTGGATATACCGACAGTACTTTGGAACTGCATCCATCGGTCATTTATTGTGGCATCATGCTGAACAACGACGAAGTTCTCAAAGAATCATTTGAAGACTAATTGTTGTAGAAGATTCGTAAAGATCATGCCGGTATCCAGCCTTCAATTTTGATGTTGCAAAGTGTGCCTTTAGGATTGAACGCTGGTTGCCGCTTTTTTCGTTAAAAAACAGGAGACATCCGATGAAAAAACTTCTTTTACTAGCATTTATTTGCTGCATTTTCGCGGCCGGCGCCACCATGGTTGGCTGTTCAAAAAGTATCGATCAGGAAATGCCTGTGAAATTCGATAAATGAACTTGGGTTGCTTATTGCTGTCATTCGAGAACTTTTAAATGGAGTATTGATGTTTACCAAACAGAATCGTCGATGCCATAAAAAAGGATTTACATTAGTTGAAATGTTGGTTGTGGTCGCGATTATCGGTGTCTTGATGGGGTTGCTGTTTCCGGCGATTCAGGCGGTTCGCCAAGCCAGTCGGCGAACCGTCTGTCTAAACAATCTTCGTCAGCTCGTTTTGGCGACACATAACTATCAGGCTTCGAACAATCATCTTCCGCCCGCTGATGATGGAGCAGGAGCCAGTTTCCTTTTGGAATTAACGCCCTATATGGATCAACTCTATTATTACGAAAGATTTCGCGAGGATTTGGTCAGCGGCGAAACGCTGGAAGATCGCTTGGCTGAGCTTTCTGATGACCCCTTGGAGATCCTGATTTGTTCTTCGTCACAAGAAAGCGACGAACTCACGACCGAGGAGGATACGGGGCAATATACGACTCACTATTTCGGCGTCTCCGGTGCGATTGGGGCAGCTCAGTCTTCCGACGGAACAAGAACCTACACGTACGACGAGTTGAACCCGCAGCCGTCGAGTGGAAAAGTCGCGTTAAATGGTGTTTTTGCACCCGACTCGCAAGGACGAATTTCATCCAAGACTGCAATTGATCTCGAAGACATCCTTGATGGTACTTCCAATACTTTTGCGTTGGGTGAAATCAGCCGCTCAAAGACGGCTTCCGGTGATTACGATCCAATTCGAGCCGGTTGGGCGTTTGGCGCGCAATATACAACGGGCGGCGATCTTAACGCGTTTTTTGTTTCCAAATCAATCGAACGCGGGATCAACAAAGAGGATTCGCCGATCACGACCGTGAACACAATGGTGTTTTCCAGCAATCACCCTGGCGGTGCACAATTCGCCCTGGCTGACGGCTCTTGTCGCTTCATAAAACTGAAAACCGATGTGGATGTGCTCAAGGCATACGCGAGCATTAACAATCGCGAAAAACCAGAAATCCTCAGGTGAATTTATTATCAAGAATTCAATTCAGGGACATCGTTTGTCTACAGCTCGGCGAAGGGTCCCTTCGGTTTTACTTTTGAATGCTCCTTTCCAAGCTTAATCTCAACGCGTAAAACTGGGCGCAACCGCCCGAAAATCTCGAGCCACGGCTGACGAGAAAAAAATAGGCAAAAGTCGCCGTGAAAACGTTGTGAAAGCCGTGTTCTTTGACAAAAATAACTATTTGTTGACCAACCAATCTGGTGGTGGTTTGCCGAGGCTGAAACGTCATGTTGGTAGTCTCGCCGTCCCGCGTGTCCGGATAAATCCGGTACTACGAACTACCGGATTCAGTTGGAAACTTCACGAGTGTCGGTGTGGTCAATGAAATCGCGCGGGAACAATCACGGATCAATCCAAGTTGGGAAGAGGAAACCTTCATGAAGAATGACAATTCGAACCGTCTGAAAACGTTGTTAGGTCAAACCAAATTGCTGGATATCGCTTCAAAAGTGATGTTCACTGCGGCGCTGACCGCCATCATCGTGGGACTGAATCTTGGTACAACCGCTGCTCAGACGGACCTCATGCCGAGTCATGAAGTTGAAGTTACAGTTAACTCCGGTGACCACTCCAATCATGGGATCAAACCAA
>CAMYNE010000286.1 GCA_947259675.1 uncultured Pirellulaceae bacterium | reverse complement strand
TGATCTGGCCGGCGATCTTATCGGTGGAACGATGACAAAAGTAAATTAGTCAGGACAATTCAGTCTGATCTTGCTTCTATGATACAAACAGCGACATCGCGCGCTCGGATGATAACGAATCAATCGTCAAAAACAGTGGAAAAGAAACAGTTTGTCCGACTGACAGCCCGGGCAAACCTCATGTGTACGGCCCCAACCACTACGCTCTATCGTCGCCATCCAACCGGAAGCTGTCATCGAGGAAATCGATGTCTTCAGGGTCATCCTCAATCTCGTGACGTTGGGACTTGAGGTCCCGCAGTTCGGCTGCCAATTCATAGTCTTCGTTCGCAATCGCGTCCGCCAGGCGTTCGTCAAGCGTCGAATCGACTTCGTACTTCTTGCGTAACCCTTCTTGAAATTCGATCAGTCGTTGCACCAATTCGTCATCATCGAATTGTTCTTCGGCATCGTATTCTACGAACAGTTCGCGCATCCGCTCCAAACCGGAATTTACTTCTTCGATGGCCAGTTCTGCGCCTTCCGGAGATTCGGCGTCGTCCAAAGCTGACAACGCGGCGGCTTGCGTGCGATGGTATAGAACAAAGGGGCGATATTGTTCGTGTGAAATCGTCCACTCTTCGTCGTCTGAAAACTCTTTGCAAAAATCCATCAGGCCCAGCGTGTGATCCGCGTCGCTGACCGCGCGTTCGAACTCCTTGAGCTGCAACCAGCAAACTCGTCGATGATAGAATTGAACGAACTCACGATCGATCTCTACACAGTTATCCTCATCGAGACGGAATTCTTCTTTGTCTTGAGCCGCTTTCTTTTTGAGAAAGTCGTAGTACGTCGAAGCGCCGTGCGGTTTTTTTCCATCGGGTCGGCCGATAGCTTCCAGCTGGAGAATTCCCATGTCAACGCGCATTTGGAGAATTAGGCTGGAGTCGTCCTCAATCAGGCGAACGTTGACGGAGAACGGATCAAACGGCCAGTCATTGAGGATGTGATCGATTCTTTGCGTGTTTTCGTCCAAGATGAAACTCCCGTAAATAGACGGATTCACCGATAGTATAGTCTTCGATTAGATTGGTTCTAAGAGCGGTAGAGAGGATTAAACGGCAAAATCGTAACGATGTTCATCTCACTCGATTCAATAAATGATTGTAGGAGTTTTGACTCGTAAAAATCGACAACTTCGATATGATCAAAACGTTAGTCGGTTTGCTTGTTAATCCCCGATAATTAATCGTGCCGTCGAATTGGCTGGCGAGATTGTTTTCGATCTGAAGTCCTCCGTTTGTTTTCCAGACGTCGCCGGTTGGCTGCTTTGGACTTTTTCCGCGGTTTTCGTTTTTTTGGCGCGACAGCCACGCTCAAGATCATTTCGCGCAATTTATGCATGCTGTCGGCGACATTGCGTCCCTGGTCGCGAAACCGGTGACTGGTCACGACAAACTCTCCGGCCTTGGAGATGCGGCGATAATATTTTGACATCAGCCTTTCGCTGACATCAGCTGGTAGACTCTTTGAACGTCGAACATTCCATTTTAGGGTGACTTTCGTATTCACCTTGTTTACGTTTTGTCCACCCGGTCCGGGCGATCGTGAGTAAGTGAAATTAAATTCACTAATCGGAATTGAAATCTCGTCGTTAACGATCAACATGTTGAGTCAGTGCGGTATTAGCATACGGGATTCGTTGAAAAAACAATTTGTGGAGTCTGCAAAAATGATAAGCAATGACACGTCTGGACAGAAGGCAGTTGTCTCCCATTGGCTGTGGAAAAAGATCTGTTCCGTGATGCTGGTCACGTCTGCGTTGAATTGCCATTTCATCGGAATATCAGAAAACGCATTTGGGCAAGACCCGTCGCAAAGCGAAGAAAACGCGAAATCAGGGCTCGTCGATAGAGACAGTTTGTGGACTCGATTGCAAGGTGAAGACTGGCCTGGTTTTCTCGGACTCAACCGTGATGGTCGCTCAAATGAAACAGGAATCTTGACCGACTGGTCGAACGGAAAACTCAAGACACTTTGGGAAATCAAAACGGGTCAAGGATACGGAATGGGCTCAGTCGCCGCGGGTCGCTACTTTCATTTTGATCGAGTAGACGGAAACGGAAGATTGCGAAGCATCCATGCGGAGACAGGCGAATTAATCTGGGATTTTTCATATCGTTCGCAGTATCAGGATATGTACGGTTACGACAGTGGCCCTCGGGCCAGCCCCGTTGTTGACGGAAACCGAGTTTATATTTTCGGCGTCAAAGGACAGCTTTTTTGCCTGAACGCGGTCACGGGTACCGAAATATGGAGCGTTGACACCGCGAAAATGTTCGGGGTGATTCAGAACTTTTTTGGAGTCGGCAGTACCCCCGCGATTCACGGGAACACCTTGCTGGTCATGGTTGGTGGCAGCGGCGGACAACCAGGCAAGGTTGGTCCGAACGAAATGCCAAACGTTAAACCCGATGGCTCCGCCCTTGTCGGGTTCGACAAGCTGTCGGGCGCCGTGAAATTCAAAGTTGGCGACGACCTGGCAAGCTATGCATCGATTAAGCTCGCTAAACTTCAAAACAAGGAAGTCGCGTTGGTTTGGGCTCGCAACCAGTTAATGGGAATCGATCCATTGACGGGGATCTTGTTATTTGAATTCCCCTGGCGTTCTCGAATCATCGAAAGTGTCAACGCGAGTACTCCGGTCGTTATCGACGATCAGATTTTTCTCACCGAATGTTATGGTCCGGGCGGCGTGCTCTTGAAATACGAGAACAGAGAATTGAAACAGATCTGGAGCGATGATCGCCGGCGAAACAAGTCCATGGCGGCTCACTGGAATACGCCTGTGCTGCACGAGGGTTATCTTTACGGAAGCAGCGGGAGAAACTCGGGTGACGCGCAGTTGCGATGTGTGGAACTTGCAACTGGCCGAGTTGCCTGGACAAAAAAAGGACTGCGCAGGGCATCCGTGACCCTGGTCGACAGGCATCTGATCGTGCTGGGAGAATATGGAGTCCTGTCGTTGATCAAAGCAACGCCTGAAAAGTATGACGAGGTCGCAACGCTCGGGCGGGAATCTGGTGTTAATCTGAAATACCCCTGTTGGGCCGCGCCGATCGTCTCGCACGGTTTGATGATCGTCCGAGACAAAAACAAAGTTGTCTGCTTTGATTTGATCCCGCAAGAATAATCGTCAATCAATGAATTCGATTTTTGGCTTGGTATCTGCAAGGCCAGAGTTCATCAATTCGGAGTTCGAAATACAAGCATCGACGAATCGACGGCTGTCTTGCAGCATTTGCGAGTATTCGATGCCTTCCATATCAAATCCATGCAATTCGATTTCGTGCGGACCTGCGTAACCCAATCGAGAAAGCAGCGTAAGCCAATGCGCAATCGGAACACACCCGCTTCCAAGGGGGCAGCGATTATCTTCAAACGGGATTTCCCGGTTTTTGTCAGCGATTTGAACGAGCTTGATTCGATCCGACAAATTCGGCAATTCGTCGGCGAACTCTTGAGAGAGACCGACGTGAAATAGATCAAGAACGATCCCCAGCACCTGGGAGGGATGTCTGGAAATAAGTTCAACGGTTTGTTTAAAATTGTCGATAAATGTCCATTGGCGGCAACTGCCACAACACATCGGCTCAATGGCCAGAGATACATCGAAATCGGATGCGTAAGGAACGAGCGACTCAAGCGCTTTGTTAATAAGTCGGGAAGCGTTTGCCGCGGTATGAAAATTCCGGGAACCTGGGTGTAGGATCAGGCAATTCGCGGTGACCGCACTAGCAAGCCGAATTGCATCTTTGGCGTCCTCGATTGCGCTATTGAATGAACGCCCATCCCCACCAGTGAACCCGCCTGCCCAATGGATACTCGAAACAGACATCTTCATCTCATGAAGAAGATCGATCGCCTCGACTTGACCAAAGTCTTCCACTTTGGACCTCCACAATCCCATCGAGGAGTAACCAAATTTGGAATATTGCAAAACGTCTTCGAAGAACGACCATCGGTAGGTTGAAAACTCGTTGACCGAGATCGTGTTCATGTTGCGTTCCAAAACTGTCGTGCCTGATTCATCAAGTAGTATCTCGATTTGCGGCAAAACTGTAAACAGAGCTTAACGAAGAAGGGGGGCGAGAATTAGATGCCTTAATCTAGTCGTCGAAACGAGCTGGCTGGAGTTGTTTTCTAAACGTGCCGAAAAAATTAACTTCGAGGTAACCGATGCAAACCGAGCCAAACATGACCCAATCATAACTGGAGATTGGTTGGACAACCGTCATTTTTGGCAGATTGTCTGTCATAAACCCATTCAGGAAAATTGTTTAACCGTGTGAGCAGCATCTGCGCGCGGCCCAATGGATGGGCACGCCGTTAAACGCACTGCCGTTCAAATTTTGAACGAACATAGCACAAGTCATTCTGAGAGAGCGTCAGCGACCGAAGAATCTCACGCGAAAACACGAGAGATCCTTCACTTTGCTCCACTCTGTTCAGGATGACTAGCCCGCATTTCTCACGTAGGCCGGAACAAAGTCGCGTATGTGCTTTGCCGGAACAGCGCAAACGCCACTAATTCGACTTGCAAACTGTTTTTTGCGTTTCTTC
>CAMYNE010000285.1 GCA_947259675.1 uncultured Pirellulaceae bacterium | reverse complement strand
GAGGACGAATTTGAAACGGCGATGGCCGGGCTCTCCACCGGCAATCTCGAAGTACATGTGCCAGAGATCCACGAAGAAAAAGTCGAGTTGATGAAAGAAATGCTGCGATTGGTGGCGGTTGACGGCGAGTTGGCCGAACAGGAAAAACGTTTATGCGCCATCGCGTCAGCCAGAATGGACTTCACGAGTCAGCAATTCGAAGAGATTCTGGATTCTGTCATTTCGGAGGGTGGCTAGCAAAGCGTTTACTATTTCCGGGCAAGATTTTACCACGCAGAGTTGGGAAGGTTTATCAGCCGGCATCCGATAGGCTATGTGGGACCGGAATCCGGGGACAGGCCACCGTAAATGTGATAGCAAAACTAATTGCTTTGTGACGAAAACGGCTGCCTGTCGCCAGTTTGCGCCTCCGCGCCCAGTTTGCGCTTCCAGTTTGCGCCTCCAGTTTGCGCCTCAGACTCGCTTGGCCGTTAGTTTTTGCCATGTATCAATGTTGATTGAAACCCAATCAATCCGTACTCTCCCCAAGCAATAAATCTCGCCAGAATAAGGGTTTGATTCAATGAGCGACGGAATCAATACCGAAAACCATACCGACGAATCACAGAAATCAGAATTTCGAGACAAGCTGAAAGAAGCCGGTCGTTTGGTTCCTGCCAAGTCAACAGCCAAACCCAAAGGCACCTTTATTCCAATTGAAACTGAGGGCAAGCTGCTTTCTGAGATTGTCATTGACATTCGCAACCGGGCGATAAATTAATAAGTTCCGAGGTACTTTTTTACTTCCCATTCATGTACCTGGGCTATGTATTCTCGCCATTCGAGTCTCTTTGCCTCAACAAAGTGACTAAATATGTGTTCTCCAAGTGCACTGCGAATCACATCACATTCCTCCAATGCGTCAACCGCTTCATTCAGACTTGCGGGTAACCGGCCAACTTTGTGATCATTCCTTTCCTGTTCAGTCATGTTATAGACGTTCTGGTCGACTGGTTTTCGAATTTCCATTTCCTGCTTGATTCCATCCAAGCCGCTTGCCACGATTGCCGCGAATGCCAAATACGGATTGCAACTTGGATCTGGCATCCGTAATTCCATTCGCGTTCCAAGACCGCGACGTTCCGGGATCCGAATGAGAGGGGACCGATTTCGCATGCTCCAGGCAATGTGGGTCGGCGCTTCGAAGTCCGGGACAAGCCGTTTGAAACTGTTGATCAATGGATTGGTTATCGCACAAATTGCCCGCGCGTGATTGAGAACGCCTGCAATAAACTGTTTGCCGGTTTGACTGATTTGCTCCGTTGACTCCGTATCCGCAAACAAGTTTGTTTCGCCTTTGGAATCAAACAAGGAAATATGGACGTGCATGCCAGAACCGTTAATGCCAAAAATCGGCTTTGGCATGAAGGTGGCATGCAATCCGTGTTTGAGAGCAATTCTTCGAACCACGTATTTCAACGTGACGAGGTTGTCTGCTGTTTCAAGTGCGTCGCCGTAGCGAAAATCTATTTCGTGTTGGCCGGGAGCAACTTCGTGATGGGCCGCTTCGATTTCAAGATCCATATCTTGCAGCGCGATCGTAATTTCCCTCCTTGCGTTTTCAGCCAAATCATAGGGAGCCGCATCAAAATACCCTGCTTCATCATGCGTGATTCGTGTTAATTCGCCCCCTTCGCCTAATTCAAACAGGAAGAATTCAGCTTCGGGACCCGCCATAATCGAATACCCTAGATCTTTGGCAACGTCCAATTGAGTTTTCAGTTTTGTTCGTGGACAACCCTCAAATGGTTTGGTGCTTGGTTCGCAGACATCGCAGAGCACGCGAGCTACTTTTCCAAGACCACCTTCGTCCCAAGGATAAATTCGGAAAGTTGATAAATCCGGCTGCAAGAGCATGTCGCTTTCCTCGATTCGAACGAATCCATCGATCGAAGATCCATCAAAAAGAACGTCTCCGCTTAGTGCTTTTTGAAATTGAGACGATGGAACCTCGACGTTCTTGTTCATCCCGGCGATGTCCGTGAACACGAGTTGGAGGAACTTTATGTCATGGTCTCTTAGCTGATCACTTACCTGCTCCAGAGAACTGGACGTGGATTTCTTAGGTGCATCGTGCGATGTCGTACTCATATTAAATTCCTTCTACAGTTTCTTCAGAACGTCTTTTGAAACTATTTGGGTTCATGAATCGCCTGGCCAAACTGATCGTTGCAAACAGGTTACGGCTGTGGCAAGTAATATACTGGAACTGGCCAATGAACGGAAAGCATAGGTCGAAATAACGGTTGGGTTAATCCAAGCAAATCAACCCGAACTCAAGGACTGAGCAATTTTGACAGGAATAAACTCAAGGCTGGGCTGGGAACAGGTGTTGGCCCAGTTCTAGCGAAGCAACCGCCTGGCTCGTTCACGATCGATTAGAAACTCGTCTCCGCGTCCATTATGGATTGGCGCGCGCATTTTCTGACGTTGAGCAAGCCGTTGTAGCGAGCTGTGCCTTCGGCGAATCAACTGCGAAAAATTCGGGTCATCATAATGTTCCGCGGCCAGATCGTTGACGTACGCCAACGCAGACAAATCTTCAAACGGAATGTCATTTGGCAATAGGCCCAAGTCGTACGCATAACGAGCCGAAAAACCTGGCAACAAGACTTTCCATCCCCAGGTAACCCGATCCTCGGCGACGATATTGACATGACCAGCCAAATTGGTTGTGCAGTTGTTTAGCAAAGTATTATAGAACTCGGGCTCGACCGTCAATTTGTTGACCCGTTTCATCACGTCAACAAAAAGCTCCTGTGCCTTCACTGGAGTTGCGACAGTCGGATAGACGTACACATCCGAGTCGCGATGGTGAGTCCGTAAGCGAATCAAATCTCGTTCATCAGCAACAACATAGGTGATCTCGTATTGTCGCAACGAACCCAGCACCACGGCGTAGTCTTCTTCTTTCTCTTTGCGAACTTCGATGGAGACACCCAGGTAAGTCCCGTCTTTCAAGCCGAAACTTAAAAACGTGTGTGCCAGAGTCGGCGTCTGGGGAAATGGTGAGACGACAAAATCCACGGAGCGAATGTCATCGAGCGGAAACTTGCGATCATGGTGACTGACAATGAAATCGTCCGGCGTCACATACAGCGTATTGCGAATGTTATGAAGGTTGACGACTCCATCAATAATCTCGGAATGTGGCAACTTCGCGACGTCCGGCTTCCAATCGCGCTGATTCGAGGGACGGATTCGATCTCGCAACGTGTTAATGCGGAGCGGCTTGCAACCAGTTAATGACATCGCGCCTAGCGTAAGAACGACAATGCAGATCCGGAAGTAAATCGAATTGAATTGGATTTGGGAGGACATTCGAAGCCGCATGCAAAAATTTGACACGCGACTTCTAGTAAATTCAGGAAAGTCAGGCAATATCGCTAGAGCAAGCTGCCGTCATTGAATTTTCAGGCTGTTGGCTGGGCAAGTGATAGCACACAAACACGAACCCGCGTCAAACAAACTCGGTAATCACCTTTCCGTCTTCGGTCGTTGTCGTTGGGCTATCAAAGCCGGAATTTACCGCGATACATTGCCGGAACTGCGCGGAGCTTGTTCCGGCCTACAAATCTGGGCAAGTGCTAGCACACAAACACCAAACCGTGTCAAACCAACTCGGTAATCACCTTTCCGTCTTCGGTCGCTGTGGTTGGGCTATCAAAGTCGGTCGTGTATTCCTTGTCTGGAGCGACACCAAAGGCGTTGAAAATGGTCGCGAACAGGTCTGCAACATGATAGGAGTGACCTTCAATTTTGCGGCCATCGTTGGAAGTCTGTCCGACTGCGACAGCAGCGTTGATCGGTCCCCCACCGATGACAACAGGTGTAACCGCAGGGAAATGGTCTCGCCCCATTTGGCCATTGATTGTTGGCGTGCGACCAAACTCGCCCATCCAGATGATCAAGGTGTCATCATACATGCCACTTGATTTCAAGTCTTCAACGAGGGCTGCGAACGGTCGATCTATCTGCTCGCAGAGTCGCTTTACACTATTGAAGTTGTCCGAGTGGGTGTCCCAACCGGATTGTTGAACTTCAACGAATGAAACGCCCAGGTCAAGCAATTGCCTGGCGATCAAACAACGTCGACCAAATGCCGATTCACCATACCTCGTCAAATCGCGCTTGCCGGACTGTCGTACGTCGAGCGATTTGGCGAACTTGGTGGACGCCATCCGTTCGATTTTCTCAACTGCCGCTCTTCGTGTTTCGATCCGGGTGTCGTGAAACTTGTTACTGAACGACGAGTCCAATTCACGCAGCAGTGAAACTCGACTTTTGCGACGACGGACCGTGTTGAAAAGATTGATTGCCGCATCAGCATCTTCAACGGAAAACGGCGCGTGTTCCGGACCCATGTAGGCTGGACCAATCCCGGCAGCTCCCAATGAGACATACTTTGGTAAATCCGAGTCAGGAGTTTCTCGCGAAATAACACTACCCAACGCCGGTCGGGGGAAACTGGGGACCAGTTGGAATCCAGTGTGCAAATAGTATGTAGCTCGCAGATGTTCGCCTTCGGTTGACGTCAGGTTTCGTATGACGGACAAGTGATTCATCT
>CAMYNE010000284.1 GCA_947259675.1 uncultured Pirellulaceae bacterium | reverse complement strand
ATCCGCAGGAGGAAAAGAAGCAGCCCCGTTCCGGCAAATCGGTTACCAAAACCGGCGGGAAATTGCGGGTGCAGAGCAAACGTGAAACCGGAAAGTGGCAATATGGAAGTGTGATCGAAGTTCGGTCCGATGCGGATGTTCGGTTACTCCATAGTTTCAGAGTCCCGGGCGTCGCCAATGCTTTTTCTTTTACACCCGACGAAAAGACTTTGTATTCAGCAGAGGTCACGGGGAATCTCGGACATGCGACCACCATCCGGGCTTTTGATATGGGTACTGGCGAGCAACGCATCATCGCCAGCTGTCCGGGAAAAGTGAGACAGTTGACTTTAAGCCCGGATGGCTCTCGATTGGCAGCCAATATGGAATTCGGTCCATTCGAATTCGGGGCGGTTGCGAAGCAGACGGAGGTCCTCTGCCTTGGGCTGATCAACGTTTGGAACCTCGACGAACCGAGAAAGCCAAAATTTTTAACATTCAGTCCGCCAGACGAAGAGACTGCGGATTTGATGAATTTTGGTTTGGGCCCCGAGCCTCAACAAAACAAATTAATTGAAGCGATTAGGCGTATCGTTCCTGTGAAGTTTCGCTTTTCTCCGGACAGCGAGCTCGTGATTAGCGAAACGAGCGAAGGATTCATCACCGTTCATGAGTTAAAAAACGGAACACCTCAATCGAACCCAAACACTTCATCGGTCAACATGTTGACTACAATGAAGATTGTCACATTGTCCGCGATTCCTCAGGATGAAACCCAGTTCTCCATCGAATTGGATGACAGTGAGGTACTGTTAGCCAGACGACAAGTGGATGGTTGGTGGCGGGTGGCCCGGGACGGAAAAAACAAAGGTCAACCGTTCAAGGTGGAAGGAGGTAGTTATTTGACCAAGGAAGGTGAAACCGAACGAAAAGTAGCCCTGCTTACTCTGCTTGGGTTGGACGCGGGTACCGACTTGTCGGCATTGGAAAGCATTAAGCATCCCCTTGGTTTGATAGAAATCGAAACGGAAATCAGCGGCATTAATTTCAAGCTCACAACCCTGGTGAATAAAGCCGGGGAAACCAAAACAATTCGGCAAGGTGGGGTTGAATGGAACGGCCAGGATCAAACTGAAAACGCTGTCAAGGATCCCGATGAATAATTCGCTAAAAAGGAATCCAGCGGCGGATCGAACACATGATCCCAACGATATCGGAGTAAGCCAACGAAGGTTGCGGACGGTCTCGCATGTTGTGGGCTTGCTCGCGCTGATTTGGTCACTGATCGCCTGGGCGGAGTGGTTCCTGATTCCTTTTCTTTATCCGCACGATGGTAGCCCTGTACCCTACTTGGGGTTCGCACCACAAGCGATCTTGCTGTTGCTTGGTTGTGTTGGCGTTATGATCCTTATCCCTCTGTTAGCAATTGCGGTGCGCCGCTCGGCGCTGCTTCTCTATGCGGGTCCGGCCGCAGCTTTCGTAGCGTTCCAGGTTGGGAGTTTCGTGCTTGAGATTTTTCTGTGAAACGGAAGAAAGTCACAACTGGAACCCTCGCAAAACAACGGGCGATGTTTGACTCGTAGCAGACAACATTCCAGGCCGCTTGGGATTGTTGAATGACGAACTGCGCTAACGAATTCATTTCCAATTGGCATAGATGGAAGCGACGATGCCCCGTCCATTGCGTTCCAATCTCACCGTATAGTTCGAGTATTTTTGGTTCGCAATTTCCCAGATTGTGGTGACTCGATCCTGGTTAGTTGCATTGCGACCAATGAAAGCAGGAGCCTTGGAGTCACCAAATGCAGGGACTGGACGGATCACTTCAAAATCGAGCTTTCGAAAAGCCGACTTGCAAAGGTCTAGCACGACGTCATCCGTTAATTCGATACCCTGTTCTGATGATACGATTACCGATGCTACCGGCCCGTCGAAGTTGCGAATCGACACTACGATCCAGGTGATGCATGCCACCGCAACGATGACCAACAATATTGTTCGCAGTGAATAGCGCATGTTCGCCTAAAGCAGATACTTTCTGGGTAATTGAGAGCCGATGTTTGCAAGCAGGCTCCGGCAAACAGGCCCAACTTGAGTGCCTCGCGAATTCTCTTTTCTCAAGTATAATACATGTGCGACCAAGAACGATTGCAACCGCGCAGTTTTTTTTAGGCTCACCATGACCAATCAACACTCGACTACCATGAACACAACAAAACTTAAATTGATATCTCCCTCGATCGCGGTATGGGCCACATTCACAGCTGCAGTTCTTTGCACATCAATGGATGCCATTGGCCAAATTGATCCTCCACAGAAAGATAAAACGACGTTGCAGGATTGGGGGTTCGGCGAACTATCCAAGGAATTGATGCCGCTGTTTAAAGGGCTCAACAAATCACGTGGTACCTGGTCGTTCACGGGTGAAACGACCAATGGCCAAACCGCGACGCCTTTGCAAGGAAACTTGTCTATCCAGGGAAACCCCAAGGCTGGCATGATGGCGATGTGGAACATGGAATGGAGTTGGCCCGCTGACAACCCTGAGCAGATGATTGCGTTCATCGTGATGGCTGGTCCCGGTAAGAGCGGGTTGGATCTTAGGCTAGTTCGGATTGGCCCCGTTGATCCCAAGGTCAAAAAGAACGATCCCGGGATTCGACGCGCTATGTTCGAAGGGGCATGGGATTCAAAAAACAAAACAATTACCTGGACCGAATCAGGCTTACCTGGCCAATTGAGCGGTCAGCCAAAGGGGAAGGATTCGGCAATACAAATGCAAACATTCGATATGGTTGTGGCTGTCGACGGAAAAATAACGATCCAGAACAGCAAACACATGCTTGGAGGGCAATTGGTAAGCGGCAAGGCAAACGCTCGAACAGGCAACGCACCCCCGGAACCAGCCATCTTAACCGGCAAACACAGTTTCAAGACTGTGGCGGAAATAACGGATCGCCGAATCAGGCCTTGCCTGCCGCCGCAAGCGACAGAAATCTCCTTGGTTAGTGAACGCGGCGGTCACTTTGCCAAGTACGAGATTGCCGAAGCAGATTTCAGGAAATTCCTGGACCAGCTCTGGGAAGCCAGGAAAGACAACTCGGCCCATCAGCGGGACAGCATGGCAGGCGAAGGCGAACCGGCCGATCCGAAAAGAATGGCAAGACGATTCAAGGCTGCCGGATGGGAACCGCTGGACAACGCTATTACATACTACAGTCCGTCAAAGCCCAGTGGTGCCATGACCACCTATTACTATGACCGGAAAGCTGGAATTGCATATCACGACAGGGGTTACTGGTAGTTCCACCCGCGCAAAACACGCAGGCTATCCGCCAATGATCCTATTTTTGTTACGCTGCGGAAAATCACGTGAATAGCCAGCCCCCTAAATCTTCGCTGCGAATTGGCACTCATGGATTGCTTATTGCAACCGTAGTTATCGCGGTATTGATTTCATGGTTTCTGTATGTACAGAGACCAATTCGAAACGCGCGGAAAATACGTCCGGGTGATTCCGTTCAACGGGTTTATCAATTGCTGGGGCAGCCGGAGTCCACCTTCGAAAGTGATGCGGAATTACGTCAGTCCGATCTTGTCCCGATGTCGTTCGTGTTTACGGACACCACCAACACGACGTCCGATGTTGCGGTTTCACAGCTTCCCATGGTAAGTAATCGTGCCGAGTGGTTCCCAATAGGACCTACGGCGGGGCACCTTGTGTATTACGATGAAGACGGTGTCGAAATCGTTTTTTGGGGCGGAACTTAACTGCGAAACAGGGCAGTTCACAAGAATGCGTAAACCGGACGACGAATCACGAGGAATGTGTTGGGGCAACGAAATTTCCCTGCCCCGATCTGCGCCTATTGCCTTGCGTGCAATGAAGCCTCCACTATCCATTGCGATCATCTGGTTTGCCTTGCTCTGCATATTGTTCGTTTTCACGGCATCGCAGTTACTGTGGTAACCAATGACTTGACCGATCAATCGATCAACCGGACAACCAAACAGGAGCCGCCAACGTTTACGACCTCAATGGTGATGGTGAGATTGACGCGTATGAAGCGTCACTTCGTGACATGGCAAACTCGATATACTCCTGGTTCAACCAAGCTGGAGATTCTTAAGAAGTTGTCCTTTCAAACGAATCGGTCCGCAATTCAACGGCGTCTGTCCGATCCAAGAATCTATTGATCCGTTACCGTGTGCCACGTGCCGGGACCCGTTTGGTCACTCGATTCGCAGTTCGATGAAATTGTGAATGTGCCATATCCAGTCCCATTTACTCATTAGTTTTTCGCTTGACTGAGGAAACGACCGCTTTTCGAGACTTCTGCAACGCGCCTCGGACTCACCCGACCCACCACGGAAATTAAATCCGCTAATTCCTATCGGTGTGAAACTCCAACGGGATTTACAAACTGCAACAGGTCGATGAATTCGAAGCGTCGAAGCGATTTGCCTTATCTGCATCGGCCACCCGGTCCGATGCGTTTTCAAAGCCGCAGTTCAGAGCCTCGGTTTGAATTCACCGGTCCCACTCAGTTGCCAGTGACGTTTAGGTTAACCGGGCGGCGGCCAACGAAGGTGATTTCAAATTCAGCGTGAACCGCCACTCCGGTTCAACCTATTGGT
>CAMYNE010000283.1 GCA_947259675.1 uncultured Pirellulaceae bacterium | reverse complement strand
ACGAGTTCGTTAACAGCGCCTTTGAATCGGCTGGGATCCCGCTGTTGAGGGTTCCCACGCGCCCCAAATATTTGTCAAGGGAAATTAGAGAGTTGATTGACGAATCATTATAAGTTGGCAATGATCCGATGCGTCCCGGGAATTGGAAGCTGGCTTCGTGAGAATTCAGCCGGTTCCTACCGGCTAGTCTGAAGTCTCACGACTGCGGCTACAATACAGACGTGTAAACATGATTTGATTCCCGGGAACTCTCAATTATCTTATCTAGATCGTTCCACCCTTAACTTAGAAGTTGTAAGTGAATCAGGAACAACGAAGAGGTGCGATCGGTGTCGTTTGTCGGTCTGACCAAATTCTGGTTATCAAACGAGCACTCCACATTCGAGCCGGAGGGAAGATTTGTTTTCCGGGCGGGGTTGTCGAGTATGGTGAGACGATTGAACAGGCCGTCGTTCGAGAACTCCATGAAGAACTTGGAATCTACGTCGAGCCGGTCAAAGAGCTGTGGCAGTGTACGATCCGTAGCGGGACGCGGTTGCATTGGTGGCTGGCTGACATCGAAACGAACCCCGAATTTTCGCCAAATCCGGATGAAGTCGATACTTACGCTTGGCTAAAAGTAGAGCAGATCAAACGCATGTCGGATTTGTTGCCCAGCAACGCAGATTTTTTTACAGCGTTCGAAGCGGGCGAATTTGAGCTGCCGTTGATTTTCTGATTGGCCAGAGCAAATAGGCCGGAACGAGCCTTGCGCTGTTCCGGAACCACCGTGTTTGCCGCGATGCGTCGCCGGAACCGCGCGGAGTTTGTTCGGGCCTACCAAGTCCGAATCGCGCGAACAATCCGGGTCTATTACTTCTTCTTGCGAAACAGCCTGTTAAAGACGGTGGGATCACGGGGATCCTGAAGCTCTGGTTTCGCGATATCTTTCAGCTTGTCAAGGATGTCGCGTTGCGGTGGCGGAGGTTGTGCCAAAGCCGGTTGCGATTGTTCGACCGGTGCTGCGGGTGGGGGCTCTTCATGACTGTCAGGGATCGGCGCACCCGGCAATGTCGCGATGTCGCGCTCGGGCATTTGATGAACAGAATAAGGCTTGTTGCTGACCATAATCAGCCACTGGGTAAGGTAGTCAAATTGGACGCTCGCGGGCTTGATAATTGGTTCTTCCAGACCGCCGTGAGACGTCATGGCGGCAGACAACAAACGACTTTCAAGAGGTAGGTTCGGATCAGCATGTTTGAGGATGCTGTGAAGGTTTCGCTGGCTCATTCGCCGCGGAATCAGCTGACCGCGACTAACTCTCATCAGTGGCATGATTTCATCTTCGGTTTGATGACATTTTGAGGCAAAACAGCTTCGCACGATCAATGGCTCAATTTTTCGTTTAAACATGGCGACGGCTGGTTTTGGCAGGCTTTTCGTCAATGCGTCCAACTCATCAATGGTTGGTGCTTTTTTTTCTTGTTTTTCGTTATCAGTCTTTTCCGGACCCTCCAGATCAGGTCGAATCGGAGCGGAAAAGGCGACTTGTGCAACTTCTGGTCGTTTGCTTCCTGACTGCTGTTGACCATTGGAATCTGCCAACGCCGATCGATCTGGTTGATTTGATGAAGCGACACCCAATGAAGCTACACCCGACATCGATGGAAGAGGCCGAATGTTCGGTACCTGACTCTTAATTGCGGCTGATTGCTTCGCTTGTTGCAGCTGCAGCTCTTTTCTGGCGGCCTCTCGAACCATTTCGATTTTCCTGGCTCTCATGTCGATTGCAATGACCAGCTGTCGATGGATGTATTCGAGTTTCGTCGCTTTGATCGGTAATATCGAAATGATATCGATTTGATTTTGAGCCTGCTCCAGCAGTTTGTGTTTCAAACACCAGTGGAAAAGACGTTGGTGTCCTTCCAAATCAGTCGCTTTTAGTCGAGCGTTTTTTTGCCAATACGCTTCAATGATTGATGCACAGGTGAAGTCAACCTGAGACTTTTCAATCACCAGGCGGCTGCCCTGTTCGGTGAGCACCGAATATTTGTCTGACAATTCAATGACTTGTCCTTCGATCATTTGACCGTTGGTCAAGATAAGATAGCGGTCGTTTTTCACCTGCGCTTCGGCAACGGGTACGTTGATTACGAAGCAGAACATGAGCGCGACGTGACGATAGTACTTATGCATAGTGGCGGAACCGTACAGATTGCGCCCGTGTTTTTCAAGGCGAATGTTCCGTGTTTTTGCGACGTAAACTGGCTACTAGAAAACGTTTAATGCCTTTGCTATCGTCAGCGCAGCAACGACAAAGCAATAAATCGAGAAGTAGGTCAGTTTGCTGGCTTTGACGAGTTTGATCATCCAAGTGCAAGCATAAAGTCCAGTGATAAATGCGGCGGTGAAACCGACCAACAGAGGGGTGATGCTGGCAGACGCAAATCCGCCGTCCGCGCTGATCAGATCTTTGGCGATTTTTCCAAAGATTAACGGCACAACCATCAAAAACGAGAATCTAGCCGCCTTTGATCTGTCGATACCAAGCAGCACCGAGGTTGAAATCGTCGCGCCCGACCTGGAGATTCCGGGCAATATCGCGATGGCTTGAGACACACCAATAATGGCGGCGTCGAGATAGCTAACAGATTTATCTGTTTTTTTGGCGTGGTCAGCCAATAACAACAAGACTCCTGTCACGATCAACATCAACCCGACGAGTAACAACTGCTTGTTGAAAAGTGCTTCGATCTGATCTTCAAATAACAATCCAACCAAAACGGCGGGAATCATCGACACGACGATCTTCAACGAAAAGATCAGTTCCTCGTTGTACTTGAATTGAAACAATCCTTTCAGAATGTCGACTACCTCTCTGCGGAAAACGACGACCGTGCTCAACGCGGTCGCAAAGTGCAGGACGACGGTCATCAACAGACTTTGCTCGGCAAGGTTGTCGTCTTGCATGATGTATTTGGCGATTTCCAGATGTCCGCTACTGCTGACTGGTAAGAATTCGGTCAGGCCCTGAACGATACCCAGGATGATTGCTTTGATTGATTCTGTCATTGACCCGTTTCAGGACTCGTTAGAAAAGGCGTGCAAAACAGGAAGGAAATGGAGTTGGCAACCCATCTGCAATGGACCGTTGTCTAAGATTCTAGACGACCAAAATCGAGGTCCGTGCCAGGACCTTGAATGGGTCGCTTTTCCGAATGGGTCAGTGGCCTTATCATAATTAGGCGTATCGTGTTTTTTCGGTTTTCTGTCTATAAGTTCGACAATCGGAATTTGCGATTGTAGGTTAAACCGATCACAAGGATCAATGATGATTGCTTCAACACCTCAAACCATGTTTGAGAAAATCTGGGACCAGCACATCGTATATGAAGAACCTGGCAAACAAACGATCCTTTACATAGATCTTCACCTCGTTCACGAAGTTACCAGTCCCCAGGCATTTGAAGGACTGCGGGTCGCAGGGAGAAAGCTGCGGCGTCCCGAATTGACGATCGCGACCCAGGACCATAACGTTCCGACGACCGATCGCAGTTTACCGATTGCCGATCCAATTTCGCGCCAGCAGATTGAAACTCTGCGACGTAATTGTAAGGAATTTGGTGTTCGTCTGTACGATCTTGATAGTCCGAATCAAGGGATTGTGCACGTGATTGGCCCGGAATTGGGGGCGACGCAACCAGGAATGACGATTGTCTGCGGTGACTCGCATACTTCAACTCACGGGGCATTTGGCGCGCTGGCTTTTGGCATCGGGACCAGCGAAGTCGAACATGTCTTGGCGACTCAAACATTGACTCAAGCACGTCCGAGGACATTTGAATGCCGTTTCAACGGCAATCTCGCAAAAGGGGTCACCTCGAAGGATCTGATTTTGTATCTCATTGGCGAAATCGGAACGGCAGGCGCAACCGGGTATGTTCTGGAATATACGGGTGAAGCCATTCGCGAACTGACAATGGAGCAACGAATGACAATTTGCAACATGTCCATCGAAGCCGGGGCTCGAGCTGGTATGATCGCGCCTGATGACACAACGTATGAGTACTTACGTGGCAAAGAATTTGTACCGGCTGATTTCGATGCGGCGGTTGAACGGTGGAAAAAGCTGCCGACCGACGACGGTGCAAGTTTTGATCTGGTTCACATTTTTGATGCTGCGAATATTGCTCCGCAGGTAACTTGGGGAACAAACCCGGGGCAAGTCGTTCGAGTTGACTCGTCCGTGCCGAATCCCGCCGACTTCGCCGACCCAGTCGATCGACAGTCAGCCGAATTGGCGTTGGAGTATATGGACTTGAAGGCCGGAACTCCGATTCGCGACATCCGTATCGACCGGGTTTTTATCGGTTCTTGTACGAATTCACGAATTCAGGATTTAAGAGCGGCCGCGGCAGTGGTCAAAGGTCGCAGGTTGAACGGTCGCGTTAATGCGATGGTGGTACCCGGTAGCGGCATCATCAAAAATCAGGCGGAAGATGAAGGCTTGGACAGAATTTTCAAAGAAGCGGGTTTCGAATGGCGCGAAGCGGGGTGCAGCATGTGTCTGGCGATGAATCCTGACAAACTTGAACCGGGTGAAAGATGTGCTTCCACCAGCAACCGTAATTTTGAAGGTCG
>CAMYNE010000282.1 GCA_947259675.1 uncultured Pirellulaceae bacterium | reverse complement strand
GCGACGCCGCAATTCCCGGGTCGCCGCAAGACCATCCATTTCGGGCATTTGCACGTCCATCAACACTAAATCGAAACTGCGCAGCTCGAGTTTTTCCAAAGCTTCCTTGCCGTTGTTCGCAACGGTTACACGGTGCCCCAGCTTTTCCAAAATACCAAGTGCTAGTCTTTGATTCACGATATTGTCTTCGGCTAACAGGATCTGCAATTCGGATAACGATCCGGTCGTCCCGGAGGAGTCCTGATTGACCTGCGGGGAGGGGGTGGTGATAACGATTGCATTCAACGACGACACGACCGCGTCGTACATCTCCGATTGTTTGGCGGGCTTGATCAAATGCTGCGTAATCCCGAGCGATTGAAGTTTCGCAGCATCGTTGGGCCGAGCGCCGGAGGTCAGCATGATCACACTCGCCGGATCCAGCAGACTCCTGTCCACGACGGCTTTGGCTAACATCAGTCCATCCAGCACCGGCATGTTCACATCCGAAATTAGCACCTTGAATGAGTCATTTTCTTCATTGGCGTCGGCGAGCGCCTGAAGAGCGTGGGCGCCGCCTGAGGTTGTCACGGGTTTCATTCCCCAATTTGTGAGCATGTCTTTCAAGATGCGGCGGTTGGTCGCATTATCGTCGACGATTAGAACTCGCACGCCGTGAATGTTGACCTGCGACTCGGATCGTTTTGCCACATGCTGGGTATTGTCGATATCCAAAGGCAACTCAAACAGAAACTTGCTCCCTTTACCAACTTCGCTTTCAACCCAGATGTGCCCCTGCATCAGTTGGACCAGGCGGGCTGAAATAGCCAGTCCCAGTCCGGTCCCGCCAAACCTCCTCGTCGTCGAAGCGTCTGCCTGTTCGAATTCCTGGAAGATTTTCGAGCAATGTTCTTCGGCGATACCGATTCCCGTGTCCACGACGGCGAACCGCAGCGTGACTTGCGTTTCGGTTTTGTGTTTGCAGTCGATTTCAAGTACGACTTCGCCGGTTTCCGTAAACTTGATTGCATTCCCCACAAGGTTGACCACAATTTGACGAATTCGACCTGGGTCACCCTGCAAGTATTTGGGAATTTTTTCATCGACACGCAATGCCAATTCGAGTCCTTTGCCGTGTGCACGAAATCCCAAACCTTTCATCGAATCACCCAGCGTTTCCCGAATGTCGAAGGTGGTGGACTCCAGTGCCAACTTGCCCGCTTCGATTTTCGAAAAATCGAGAATGTCGTTGAGCAGAGTTAGCAGCATTTCGCCCGAATCCTGGACCATGCTCAGGTATTCGTGTTGTGTTTGAGTTAGCTGCGTTTCGAGCAGCAAATCCGTCATGCCGATGATCGCGTTCATCGGTGTCCGGATCTCATGGCTCATATTGGCAAGAAAATCACTTTTCGCCCGGTTCGCTTCGTCGGCAGCTTCTTTCGCGGCTCGCAGTTCCTCTCGTTCGGCCAACAACGCCTGCTCGGCCACTCGCTGTTCGGTGATGTCCCAAAAAATAGTCTGAATCCCGATGACTTCACCTTGCTCATTTCGAACAGGTCCTTTGCGAGACGCATAGTGATGGACTTTCCCATCCACGGTATCTTCAAACACATCCTCGAGCACCTGGCCGGCGCGCATTACACGCTCGTCTTCTTTCCGAGCTTCGTCGGCGAATTCTTTGGTGTAGAAATCGGCGACCGTTTTGCCAACAATTTCGTCGGCACTCTTGCCGAACAGTTCCGCAAATTTTTCGTTGACAAAAACGATCCGTCCGTCGCGGTCCTTGCGCAGGAAGCAGGCAGGAATGCTATGCACCAGGGAGAGAAACAGCGATTCGCCATCGCGCAGATTGTCACTGTTCCCAGATAATTCCAGATTACCGTCGCTTCGTTTCGTGTCGTCGCCCAACATGGCTCGATCCGAACTTGGAAGAGTGAAAGAAATTGGCAACAGATAGTCTAACCGCCTGAAGCCGGAACGACAAATTCGGTACCGTCGGTGAGCCTCACAACGCCCGAACGCGGGTGCTTTTAATGGTGGGACAAGGGCTTCAAAAGTCGCTGTTATTCAACCCAACCCAATACATCGCGGATGATGCACCACCGTGGTTTTTGAGTTTGAAGATCCTCTCCCAAGATCCAGTGCCGGTAAAGCTGCTGATAGGTGCCGTCGGCTCGTTTGAGGGTCAACCAGTTTTGTAAAAACTTTTCGAACTCCGGATCGGCGGCGGTCAAGTAATAAAGGGGCACACGAGTTTCGCCTTTGAGAGGATTCGCAACTGTGAATTGAGGCCATAAGAGCGTCCAGGCAGAACCTGATTCCGCGCTGATCACCAGACCATCCACGTCGACATGCTTGCCGTTAAAATACTCGGCGGCAGAATCGAGTTCGACGATCTGGAAATCTTTCTTGTCTGGGAAAACCTTGGGTGCTCTCTCCGCAAAGAAACTGCCTTTGATGACCGCTATCTTCAAGTCGGGAATATCCTTAATCAGGTCTCTATTGCGAAAGTTTCTTTTTTCATGATCGGGCACCACGATCGCCAAAGTGATATCCATATACGGATTGATGGCCGGCAAAAATGCTGCTTGATTCAGGGTCCCCTCCTGTGCCGACATCGCGATGTCGAAATGGTCTTCGCTCAGTTGTTGTTGTAAGTTCTCCCGATCGATGGGAACAAATTCGATGTTCACTTGCAGATCGTCCGCCAGATAATAGGCCATCTCGATATCAAAACCGATCAATTGACCGTCGTCGTTTTTATACGCGAACGGCATTTTGTTCGGATCGAATCCGATGCGGATCAAGCTTCGGTCCTTGATCCGCTCAATACGTGTCTGATCCGGTCCGATGGGGTCTGGATTGGGTTGAGACGCAATCAACATTTCAAAGGGTTCAACCTCGGACAGCTGGCGATCGTCTGGAAACAGCATTTCACGCTGGGTCACCAGTTGTTCCCTCGAATAGCGACCCTTGAAATTGGCGTTGAGGTAGCTGCGGATCAAGAGGGCAGCCAATAACAACAGGAGCGTTGATGCCACAACTCCGGCAAAAAGCTTTCGCCAATCAAGTCTTGCAGTCCCGTTTATTGCGCAACCAACAAGAATTGTAAATGTCAGCAAGTGCATCGTCTTCATCAGATCGCCGAACCGCGCAGCGACGACTCCCGACGCCAGGAACAAATTGAAAATGTCCCCCGGCAATTCGGCGATATTAAGCAGCAATGGAATCGTAATCACGGGTTTCCCAAACGAACCGAGCAATCCTACGCCAAGTAACGCCGGATAGGAGCTTGGTTCAATTACCGTTCCATAGAACCAGGCCGCAAACGGGATGAAAATCAGGCCGACGATTCGGCCCACATCCGGAAACGGATAAGCCAGCGGGACGAGATAATCGGGCTCATGACTTTTGCTTGCGGCAACCAGGTTTTCTTCTTCAAGCCGTTTTACTGCTTCGATGATCATGGGCAACACGACGAAAGTATTGCCGATAACAAAAGCTGCAATGAGTGGATCACGTGACGCTCTTACGACTGATCGAAATTTAAAAGGCGTGCACGCCGAAACCAAGGCCGGCAATACCAAAAAGGACAAAATGATCGCCGCTGCGGCATAGGTCAACAAATAGCCCTGAATCAATTCGAATTGTTCGAAGTCAATGGTCCCCGCCGCATAGGCGACGATCGCGAACATCCCAATCGGCGTCAGCTTGACCACCAGCTTGTTGAGTTTCGCCAGTGCGTCGACGACAACATCCAGCGGATCCAAAAATGCTGCCTTGTTCGGGATTGCCATCAGTGCGATGCCGACTCCAATCGAAAACACGACAACTGCCGGTATCGAGTTGTCCGAGAGTGCCCGAAACGGATTAGAGGGGATGAACAAGTCCAGCCAGTTCGGCGATGGTGGTTCCTGCGTGAAACTGCTGCTAAAAAACGAACCACTTTCCCAATCGGGAAAAGCTTGAGTCATTGCCAGAAAGGTGACCAGCCCGACACCCCATAACATGACCAGGACCGCTGCCGCGATACGCAGCAACCGAGCACTGTCAGCCAGCGATAATCGACCCACGTTCGCAACTAACGACAATGCGACATACGGCAAGACCGCCATTTGCAGCAGCCCGACAAAAGCGTCGCCGACCCATTTGATCCAACTTGTATACTCTCCAAAAAACAGCCCGCAAAACAATCCAAGCAGGAGTCCAGCCACGATTAACGTCGTAAATCCCGGCTTTTTTTTGTTTTTTGCTGGATCAGCCATGCTCGATATTTGCTAGTTCGCCGGGCTTACGGACGCCACTTACATCGTACGCTGTTTTCGCTGATCCCGGCAGGGTTGGCGAACTTATGTAGCCGGATTCGTGAGAATTCGGGCCTTCTTGATGACTCTCCGAAGTCTCGCGGCTTCAGCTAGTTCGCTCGCGTCGCTTTTTCGCGGTTCAGAGTCCGCTCCAGCGTTGCCGGGCAGGGCTGGCGAATTTTTGAGAACGATCGTTCACCGCAGTGACCTTGCTGTCCAACCTGCCCACAAAGAGTTGCCCGACTTATTCAATCCGCAAGGCGTGCGTAACCGCTCGAATTGCGAATCGGCCAACCGTTTTCGCGATTTTCGATTATCTTAGTGAAATTTTTTCGGGT
>CAMYNE010000281.1 GCA_947259675.1 uncultured Pirellulaceae bacterium | reverse complement strand
GAATTACGAAGCCAAACATGCGATCTACCTGTCGGAAGTCGTGCGCGACGTCCGGGACAAGAATTTGACGGTCGAAGAGCTGGTTCTGCAATGGGAGGAGCCGCTCGCGAGTATTGCCAGCATGGCGGACATCACCAGGTACTCGCCCGCCAGCTCCAGCCGCATATCCTGAATTAGTTCAATATAATCAGTATATTGCTTCGTTACCTCGGCAATCGAACATCCGGCGGTCGCCAAACCGGCACAATTCCTGGAACGGTTGGGATACGACATCAGCTTTGTCGGCTGTGATAACCAAGGCGTAATTGATCCCGCTGACGTTGAAGCGGTGTTGCGCCCCAACACGCGATTGGTGAGTATCATGCACGCCAACAACGAAGTCGGAACGATCCAGCCGATTCGCGAGATTGCTGAAATATGCCACGCGCGGGGAATCTTGTTACACACGGACGCCTCCCAGAGCGTTGGCAAGATCCCGGCGATGGTCGATCTGTTGGATGTCGACTTGCTAACCGTAGCAGGACATAAACTTTACGGTCCCAAAGGCATCGGTGTATTGTTCGTCCGCGATGGAATCACACTGGAACCCCTGCTGCACGGCGCCGCTCACGAAAACGGAATGCGGGCCGGTACGGAAAACACACCTTACATTGTTGGCCTTGGCCAAGCAGCGTATATGGCGATGAAATGCCTTGATGAATCCGGTGAACGGATGAGCAAGCTCCGCGATCGACTCCAAAATGGGCTATTAAACACGATCGGACCACGTCTCAAAGTCAACAGTCAAAGAGCAGAACGGCTTCCAAACACTTTGAGTGTTAGTTTTACCGGAGTCACCGGCCACGAGTTGCTCAGTCGAGTCCCCGAACTCTGCGCGTCAACCGGCTCGGCCTGTCACAGCGGGACGGGCTTCGTCTCGGCAACGCTGTCCGCCATGGGCGTCTCTGAAGCTGACGCGTTGGGCACGATTCGTTTGAGCGTCGGCTGGTACACGTCAGAAGAAGAAGTCGATCGCGCGGCGAGCCTTCTGATCGATGCCTGGGAGAAACTGCAGGCACCGGTCTAGGCGGAATGCCGCTCATGTATCGTGTTTTGTTCAGATACGCTGTAGTCATCCTGAACCGAGTGGAGCGAAGTGAAGGATCTCTCGTATTTTTGCGCGAGATTCTTTCCGCCGCGGCGGACCTAGTCTGGGCTGATGAAAATGTTTGCGACAGCAGTATTCGACCAACCGAAGAAACTTGGCCACTTCCCCCACCCAATATGGTTTGGGGGTGAGGAGCTTAGATTTCAACCTCCAATATTGTTACAACTTGGTGTCAACGACGCACCCGTTTGATCAAAAACAGCCCGTGTTTACTGGGGTTTTAAGCAGGTG
Organism: uncultured Pirellulaceae bacterium; assembly: GCA_947259675.1. Taxonomy (GTDB): domain Bacteria; phylum Planctomycetota; class Planctomycetia; order Pirellulales; family Pirellulaceae; genus Mariniblastus. The sequence goes on along the minus strand of CAMYNE010000281.1, from coordinate 3,246 downwards.
TTGCTCCCCTCACCCCCGGCCCCTCTCCCCAAAAATTCGGCCTGAGTTGGATCAAGTGGCAAATCGTTTTCGTCCGAATTTGCGGGGAGAGGGGAGCTAAATCATTGGAGAGGCCAAGTCATTTTTGTTGAGAGATGGATTGGCGTTGAGCGCTCGCTGAAAAAAACTTATCTCAAAGATCCATGTCGTGCCATCAATTTTACAACACCTAACCCTCAGGATGACTCGTCGATTCGCAGCAATAAACTGGCAGATTTGTAATCGGGCATTCTCAATTCGGATGAAATTGACCGATTGAAATGTCTGGTACGAATAATTCGCATGCAACGTTTGGATAGGAAACGAAAGACAATATCGGACCCGCAAAAAATAGGGTCGATAATAACGTGTGGGTGAATCCGCTAGCTATGATTCGCAATAGGTTTGAACGTGGCTTCGTCAAACCAAGGTAATTCAATGAACGTCCTCGCTTCCAAAAGACACAATCCATTGAAACGCAGTTCGAGAAAACAACTTCGCTCCGGGCTTTCGTTGTTGGAACTATTAGTGGTTCTTACGATTTTGATTGCACTCGGTGGTATCGTAGTTTCGACGTTGCCAGGCATGTTGCAACGTACGCAAGTTGCAACAGCGGCGGCCAATGTACCAGAAATAGACGCGGCGATTCGGCGAAATGCCATGCTTTCGCAAGGTCAAATCGGCGATCGATTTGATTCGCTGATTGCCGGACAAGGCTCACTCGATGGGGAAGTTGTCGCCTATTTAGGTGGCGTTGAATCGTTGCAACCGTCGACCTTGTCGGGATTGGAAGTTGCGGCGTTGGCGGAAATTGGAATTACAGAACTTGTACCAGCCGCTACTGAACCATTAAACGCTACTTTTGATTCTCATGATCAACTTCCAGTACCACTCGCAGATGATGCCAAAGTCTGTGCCGTCTCAGCGGATGTCGCGGTTGAGCTGTTAAGGACGAACTGGAATTTCGAACCAGCGGATCAAGCGAAATATATCGCCGTTGGACTGGGGGAGCAGTGCTCGTTGGTCGGAGCCGGCGAACGGGCTGCTTTCTCCGAGTCGCCGGTACATTTTTCGGATGACCGAAATCACAGTCCGGAATCCATGTACTCTCGGTACATGTTGTTGCTAGAACTCAAACCCGTGAATGAAACACGATTTGTAGCCAGGTATGTGGGGGCTGCGATTCCGGGTGTCGACGGAATCCATAGCCTGTCCAAGGAATTGGAAAGTTACTATTCGAACTAGGCGCTTTAAAATAGATGAACAATAAATTTACAATTCGGTCCCCAAGGATGGTCAGATCTGCAACTGGCTTTTCATTGCTTGAATTGTTAGTAGTTATGGTGATCCTGATCGCAACCGCTTTGATCGTCGTACCTACATTTTCAAAGGTTCAGATTGCGACTCCTCAAGGCACGTTGGAAAGCCCCGTCCAAATCGCAACAGAAGCGACCATGAATACGGTTCGCGACGCAGTGGTAGGAGAAAACGGCGTCATTGAGTCTTTGTCGCACAAATCAAACGCGCTGCCGAGAAAGATAAATGACCTGGTTCAAAGTGAAGCCCCTGCGCATCTTCAGGAATCCGCGCCCGAACTAAAGGACTTCGATCCGTTTAGCAAAATCGGTTGGCGGGGTCCTTACCTGATGCCGACGGGTACCAGCAAAACGGGTGAACCAACGGTCGTGGATGGCTGGGGAAACGAGTTAGAACTTCAAATCGACTTTGACGACGACGGTCAGGTTGACCAGACGGAATCCAAGTACGTTCGAGTCGTGTCCGCAGGACCCAACGGCGAAATCGAAACTCCTGCCAACGTTGAAAATATGGAATCTGGTTCTGATGAAGTCAGCCAATTGACTCGTTCCGAATGTGGTGACGACGTCGTAATGTTCCTGCGCGTACCAGATAATCGAAAGTAGTACTGATTGAATTCAGTCAATTTCGCCAAGATGCGAACCTCCAAAATACAACTTGTTCGAAGTAACCTTCGTCACGGATTGACGCTTCTGGAGCTGATGGTCGTGCTGGTAATTCTGGCCATTGTTGCGACGGTCGCGGTTCAAACTTTGCAGCCGCGAGTCGATAGTGAGAGGCTGCAAACGGCATCTCGTCTGTTGGAGCAAATTAAAACCAGCACGCTGGGACCGATTCAAAAATACCAGGTTGATGGCACTCCGTTGATCAGCGGGTTCGTTGCCGACGTTGGAAGATTGCCCGCTGCTGAACCCGGTTTCGGTGATGTTGAAAATGCTTTTCAAAATCAAACCACCACTCAAGTCCTTTCCGAGCTGTGGAGCGATCAGTCTGAATTGGCCTTGAATTTTCCATTTGATTTCCGTTCGGGACCAGAACAACCTGTGGACTATTCACAGATCCAACTTCCATGCGGCTGGCGCGGTCCCTACATGCAAATCCCTGTTGGTGCCTCTTCAGTGAAGGATCCCTGGGGCAACTCGCCTGAGCCCGTTTTGGATGCCGAGGGATGCATCGAAACGGTTCGTATCGAAGTCCCGGTGACATCGGTCACATCCGAGCCTCAAACACTGGATACAAGCCTCACAGGCGGCAAAGTTCAGGTGACTGGAAAAGTTATGGTGGATCGCCCGGAGGAATCGTCAATCCGAATTGCGTTGTTAACCCCATCACCCGATTCATCCTTGAATCAACTCGCCGTATTGGACGATGAAAATCAACAGCCTGATTCATTTTTATTCAGCGATGTAACGATTGGGCTCCGTGCGATCGTGGCGGACGTTGATGGACAAAGGCATGTCAAATACGTGCAGGTTTCGCATAACGGTATTAACGTGGTTTTTGATTTGAGACAACGTGTCAATTAGCACATAAATTGTCACATCCGGATAAGATGATGCTTGGTCGTAGCACAGTCATTTCGATTTTCTTTGTCTCCAGCCGGGAAATCGTTCGCGCCGATTTCGAGCGAAAATCCAATTCGCCCAAGCTGCTAATTCGCGAATCGATTGACGTCGAATCGAATCTATCGGAATCGTTGCAACTGGTACTTGAGGGACATCCAAAGCCCGGTCGGAAGTCGATCATACTTTCGACAGGTTTTTGGTCGCAAATTGTTTTGCTGCCACGAATCAGCGTTAATGGGCTCGCGATCGATGAATTATTGGAAGCCCTGAAGTTCGAGGCGGAAACCCTTTCGGGAATTGAAATTGACGACGTTGCAATCGGGGCCGAGCCACTTTCGATTGTTGA
>CAMYNE010000280.1 GCA_947259675.1 uncultured Pirellulaceae bacterium | reverse complement strand
CCGCCTTTGACATGCGGCTCCAAATCGGCAAATACTCCCGGGACACCGCGCGCCAACATACGATCCTGAAGGGTGGGCAGAAAATTCTTCAGGTCTTTCAGGATTCGCAAATATCCGGAGTCGCCGATGTCCGCAGGAACATAGTGTTTGAGCCGTTCTTCGTCGACATAATCTTTCCGGATGAGTTCACCTGGATTTCGAAAATCCTTGATATGAATCCAGCCAAGCCCCGGCTTCATCAGCTCATACTGTTCGAAGACTTGATCAGCAGAGAAACCCTGGGTCACCAAGTTGGCTCCGTCAAATATCAAGACCAGCGCATCGCTGGCAATTTTTTGATGCAGCTCAGCCAGAATCTGTCCTGTCTGTCCGACTAGATTTGCTTCGACCTCCAACCCGAAGGTCAGGCCGTATTGATCACAGACGGCGGCGATCTGACCGAGTTGATCGACGGCCAGTGAGATGTGTTCATGGGGATCAGTTGTTTTTGGATGATAAAAAGAAAACCCGCGAATCAATTTTGCCTCAACCTCGGTTGCCAGCTCGCAAGCCCGAACAACTTCCTGTTCCAGGTACTCGTCGAAAGGTTGAAAAGTGTTTTGGGTTCCATCCTCGACGTCGAGCAACTTCACCTTGCCGATCGGCGAACCAATCGAGCTAACTTTCAAACCATATTCATTCAACTTTTCCTTAACCAGATGTACCTCTTTGGGGTCCAGTCGCATGACGTTTTTTACGCCGCTACCCGCATCGACAAATCGAATCGAAAGATAACGCAACCCGAGCGCTGCAAATGCGGAAAACTGCTGATCGAGCGTCTTTTGATTTGCAGCCTCGTCGGCAAATCCGGAAAGAAGTAGCGCGCTTGTTTCTGGCATTGGAGTTTGAGCCTATTTTTCGTAATTGACTTCGATCACAGATGAAATGCCGCCGCGAGGCGTAAATTTCGCAATCAAAGTTGCACGTCGGGGCGTGACGACCGAAACAAAATCGTCCAAAATGGCATTGGTTACGTGTTCATAAAAAATGCCTTCATTACGAAATTGGTGCAAATACAATTTGAGACTTTTTAATTCGACGCAGGTCTTGTCGGGAACGTATCGAAACGTCAACGATCCGAAATCAGGCTGACCAGTTTTGGGGCAGACCGAAGTAAATTCCGGGCAAAATATTTCGATTATGTAGTCGCGATCTGGAAACTGGTTTTCGAAGGATTCGAGAGTATCTCGAAAATTCTGATTCATGTCTTATCTTAATGGGTTGAAATGATTGGTTCATTGGTCGATTCGATCTCGCTTCGCCGACAGCTTCCAAGATAAACAATCGTCGTCACAAGAACAGCCCGCATGTTGATTTCAGAAATCTACGAATCGAGACAAGGCGAAGGTCTGTTGACTGGCAAGACGAGTATTTTTGTCAGGACCAGTGGTTGCAATTTGCGTTGCGGGTTTTGCGACACTCCATTCACATCGTGGAGGCCTTCTGGAGACAAACGCAGCATCGAAAAAATAATTTCGACCATCGGGCAATTTGAAGCCGAACACGTGGTGATTACGGGCGGTGAACCGATGCTACCCCGCGAAATTGCCAAGCTCACTGCCGCGATCAAATCATTAAACAAGCACATTACAATCGAGACGGCAGGCACTCTATTTAGAGAAGTTGATTGTGACCTGATCTCGATCAGTCCCAAGCTTTCCAACTCAACGCCCGATCCAGGCAGGGCAGGGGAGTGGCGATCTCAACACGAAAACGCACGTTATCGCCCCATGATTATCAATCGCTTGATGGAACGACACGACTATCAGTTGAAATATGTCGTAGCAAAACAGGAAGATATTGTCGAAATTCAGGAACACCTCAGTGGACTAAGCAGCTGGGATCCCAAGCGGGTGATGTTGATGCCAGAGGGAATTGATCACGAGCAGTTAGCCGAGAAACAAAAATGGCTTGAACCTGTTTGTGAAGAATTGGGGCTCCAGTTTTGTCCGCGGAAACATATTGAATGGTACGGGAATCGACGTGGAACCTGATCACCCTGTTAACATCGGCGAGTTCGGCTAGCTTACGATAGCTCCTAAGAGCCCGCGAGGAAAAAATAACCCACCATGAATGATTCATCAAACGAAAATTCTGAATTGGTTTCACGACTTGATTCGGAACTTAGCCATGTTTGGATGGTTCGGACGTTTTTGAAGCACAGTGAAGAGGCGGAAGAAGACGACGAATTGCTCGAGGTTCATCGCACACTTTACGACTACATGTTGGCGCTCGGTCCGCCGTTTCGCGAGGGCGATTACGAGAAGTATCTGAAGCAGGCGAAAAAGAAGCTGAAAAAATTGATTGCCGCAAAAGATCTGTTTCTCGAAATCCAGCCAGAAATATCATCACATACGAATTTTCAGATGGCGGCTCAATCGTTGAAGATTTCGGTGGAAAAAATAGACCGGCTGCTCCAGGCGTAAGAGTGCGTGCTCTTATTTCTTTCCGGATGCTGATTTTTTTTTGGATTTTGGTTTCGGCTTGCTGCTTGTTGGCAACGGAACCGAACGTACCTTCAAAATTTTTCCGTCGACATGCAGATTCAGCGGTTGGCTGGAAACATAATCGTCTCCCGTTTTTACGACCGCCATCAACTTTACCGGACCTCTTCCAAGCGTTTTGGCCGGTATTTGAAAAGTAGCTTTGGGACCGGGAAGCGATTTGAGCAGGGCGGAATTGAGGACGAGTTGAATCTCTTCGCCGCAATTCGCTTCCGCGATAACTTCCACGTTGTCTTGAAAGTCGACTCGATTCTTTCCGCAGGTCAGGCTGACATGTTGCTGTTGGTTGGCGACCATGAATGGGACAATCGCACGGCCTTGGGTCTCAATGGCGTCCGCGGCAATCGCAACAATTCTAAGCTCATGAAAACCATCGGACATCGTGGCCGTATCAAGACTCAACTCGTTTCGAGATGTGAGGCGTTGTATCAATCGGCCGTCGATGAACAACTCAATCCGATCGACTGGGACCGGTGACTCGCCGAAATCAAGCCCGATTTTGTGAACTCCATCCAACGTTTGCAGCGGCTCCAGGCCGCTGACCTTGACCTTGGGAAACGTCGCCCACGGTTGACAAAGAGCATCGCCAACAATCAATAGCTGAAAAGGTCCATGCACCGATTGGTAAAACGCTTCGGCAAGAGAACAACCCTTAACGTAATGCACATGAATTCGAGGATGGGGGAACTTTTCTTGAATCGCAAAGGGCTCGATCACGGTACCGCTGGAGCCGGCGGCACCAAATCGGAGAAACTCGGTCAGAGGCGTTTGCCCGGGCACTTCAAGTCGACCACCAAAGCTGGTCAGATTTTCGCAGATTGCGCCAGGTACAATTGTACTCTTTGATTGCTTGAAGTTGAACTTCCCGACTCCCATCACCAAACCGGCGATATCTTTTTTCCGCATCGGCATGTTGGATTTAACGATTTCGGATTCGTAACCCAGCTCGCGAAGCTCTTCCATGGTCGTTTCAAAACTGCCCGCTCGTGTTTTCGATCGGATGTTTTTTGTTAGGGAAAAATAGAATTGCCCCTTAGGCTTAGTGCCGTCAGCTTTCACGCTGGCGATAATTTGATCGAGCGCCTCTTGTTCCGAGTTGCCTCGATACCGAGTCACAGCCAGAACCGTAGAAAGAATATAAGCATCCCCTTGATCATTCGTTCCGTTGATCATCCCGTTGCCGCCCCACCAATAGGAGCTGCGAAAACCTCGCGTTGGCAGATAGCGGTAGCTTTTATCGGGAATCGAATCGACAATTTCTTTGAATTCGACGATGTTTCGAATGTTCTTGAATGTCGGATCTGATTTCGTATACGTCCGGTAGGCCCAACCATTGGCAACAGCTCGTTTAAGCCAATAGCATGCCTGTTCGGCATCCGATTTGCCCGCAAACACCCGTGCCAACCAATAAGAGACAGCAAGCTGAGATGGATGTTTTCGATATAGCTCCCGTAAAATTGTTTCCGATTCATCAAAGTCGCCTTCTCGCATCGCCCGAATCGCGGCGTTGAACTTGTCTTGAGTCTCGCCATTAAACGGCCGCGAAAGAAGCACCGAAGTTCGCTGCCTCATATACGAATTTGCATAAAGCGAGGCGAAGGCATTGCTGTTCCCCAATACATGCCGCATGAAATAGGTTGCCGAGTTAATCGACGCGACGGGGCGCATCAGGCGAGCGTTGCCGTTGGCCGGTTCGTTGATTTTGATAGATCGACCAAAGTTGATGGACGTTGGGAAATCCGACGAGTAAACGATGTAATCAATCTGGTCGCCGAGGTTGCGTTTTTCCACTTGTGCAATTATGGGCAGAAGAATTTTCTCTTTGAAAACTTCCAACGAGGTTTTTTGTTCATTTGGAACGTCGTTCAAATAGATTACGTTGCGGCTGGGAATGTTGCGTAATTGCACATAGTAGTTGGCAATTAGTTTGGAAGAATCCGAATTCGCGTTGACAACCAAAATCAGGTTCTCGGGACCGCCACCGGCACGTACGTCAGAACCAAAACATAAGAACACTACCGCCAGGCTTAGGATCGTAAAAGATGGTTTCATTGCGCTTTCTCAAGTTTATCTTGCAATCTTATTCTAGCGCAAAATCATC
>CAMYNE010000279.1 GCA_947259675.1 uncultured Pirellulaceae bacterium | reverse complement strand
CAACGTCGTCGCGCTCGGCGACGAAATTTTCCACGCCGCGTTGATTCGTCAAGCAACCGACATTCATATCGAACCGGGAACCAACTGCGTTCGTATTCGCTTGCGAGTTGATGGCGCGCTCGACGACTACCGCCAACTTCCGTTGTCCGTCCACAACGCACTGGTTTCACGATTCAAGGTCATGTCCGGTATGGACATCGCCGAACGCCGCGCCCCTCAGGACGGTCGATTCACGTTAAATTCGGATCACAATAGTGAAATTGATATTCGCACAGCCACCATTCCGACCAAGCATGGTGAGCGGTTGACGCTTCGCTTGTTGGCAACACAAACGCACGATTTGACACTCGGCAAACTCGGAATGTCACCACGTGATTTGCGAAGTTTCGAACACGGGATTGATCGTCCCAATGGCCTGATCCTGATGACTGGCCCGACAGGTTGTGGCAAGAGCACTACGCTGTATGCCGCGATTCGAAATTTGATTGACCGAAAATTACTTAACATCATGACGATCGAGGATCCCGTCGAATACGTCATTGACGGGATCTCGCAAGTCGAAGTGGATACGAATGACAAAGTCAGTTTTCATAAAGCGCTCAGGAGCGTCCTCCGTCACGATCCCGACGTATTGATGATCGGCGAAATTCGTGATGAAGAAACCGCCCAAACTGCAATCCGGGCGGCATTGACGGGGCATCTGGTTTTCACGACTTTGCATGCCAATTCAACGATTGGTGCGATTACTCGTTTGGCCGACATGAACATCAAGCCGTTTTTGATTGGCTCCGTTGCAAGGCTGTTTGCCGCTCAACGGCTCGTCAGGCGACTTTGCCAAAAGTGCAAAATTCCAACGAAAATGACGGCCGATCAAGCGACGGCTTTCAATCGAGACAACATCATCGGGTTAGATGTCTTCAAGCCAGGTGGTTGTAAATATTGTGCAGGGACCGGGTTCATGGGTCGTATCGGCTTGTTTGAGTTCATTCCTTTTGACGCCGAAATCGCCAAAATCGTCGCCAGCCAACCGGACGAGTCACATATCGAAAAGTTGTTGAAAGAACGCAATTGTCGAATGCTGGTCGATGATGGGCTGCAAAAGCTGTTCGATGGACAAACGTCGGTCGAACAAGTCGCAGCAGTCATCAGCCCGTATTGACAGTTCTGTCGTTTAACGCCCAGGCGCCGGCTCAAGCGCGCCAAGCCGGCGCCTGCGGCTTGGTCGTTAAACAGATCAATAATTTTTGACCCCAAACCAATGCAGAACTGAGAAACAGGAACTTAAGCAGACAATTCATCTCATGATCGAGTTTTCGTACAAAGCACGAGATGCAACGGGCGTTTCCAGAATGGGAACCGTTCAGGCCTCGTCGCGCTCGATTGCCGCGTCGCAACTGCGAGGCCGTGGAATGATTGTGCTCGGAATCGATGCGGTTCAGCAGGATTCTACTACCCGATTCCAGTTTGACATCGGCCAATGGTTAAAACCTCGTTCCATCGATGTTGAGTTAAGCTTGCAGCAATTGGCGATGATGTTACGTGGCGGAATGACGTTGTTGTCCGCATTAAAAATGACGATCGAGCAGTCATCCCGCAAGTCGCTTTCGAATATTTGGCGAAAGGTCGTGGACGACATCCAATCCGGTGAAAGCCTTTCGGCGGCAATCAAAAAGCATCCGTGTTTTCCCGAGTTTGTCGTTCAGCTGGTCCACGTCGGAGAACGAACCGGGGAATTGCCACCCGTGATGGAACGTGCGGTTCGCACCATGCGCAGCCGCCGTAAAGGTGTGCAAGAAATTACGTCGGCATTGATTTACCCGTTGATGGTGATTCTGATCGCGATCGGCGTGACCGTTTACATGGTCGTCTACCTGATCCCGCGGCTGGAAGTCTATCTTCAAAGCTTGGGCAAGAGCATGCCAGCGATGACTCAGAACCTCGTCAACGCCTCGATATGGGTCCGTGAGTCGTATGCCATAATTATTATAATCGTCAGCGCGATTTCTGTGTTTTCGCTGGTCGCCTACCGTTCAAATGGAGGACGCTTGTGGGTTGACCAGTACGCGCTTCGGGTTCCGCTGATCGGCAGGCTGTTTCGTCTTTGTGAAACTTCTACGTTTGCTCGTAGTCTGAGCATCATGCTTGGAAGTGGGATCACACTGATTGACGGATTGGGAACGGTTGAGAAGCTGTTGTACAATCGGTTTACCGCGCGAACAGTCAACATCGCACGCGATCGAATTATTCAAGGCGGTAATTTTTCGGATGCCATAGATTCGGGTAACGCGTTCTCGCCGATGTTAAAAAAAATGGTTGCCGTTGGGCAACAATCGGGAGACCTGAGAGGCGTTTTGCAAGAGGTTGCTGACTTTCATGAGGATCAATTTCGCGCCGCCATTCGACGAATGAACGCCATCGTGACGCCCGCTCTGACCATCGGTGTAGGTGCCATCGTCGGATACGTTTATATCGCGTTTTTTGTCGCGCTCTTGGCTGCAGGTAACTAGGGAAAATAACGGGGACGTGTTTCTTCGATGAATACCAGAATTCAAATGAACACATTGGGCTTGGCAATCGGGATTCTGATCAGCGTGTTAGGGTCCGACCTCTCCGCTCAGGAAAAACAGGATCCAACCGCCGAGTCGGACGTTATCAAACAGACGATGTCCAAGATTCGAGAGGTTGAAAAACTCGATTCATATGTCGAACAGAACAAGGCTCTAACGGCAACCAATAAACAGCTGCAAGCTGAACTTGCTGGCATCAAGAAACAGGTCGCCAAATTGACAGCCGACTTGACCGAACAGACAGCAAAACTACGCAAGCAGTTGTTGCAAATGCCGACGTTCGAGATCAAATCGAAAATACTCGGCGGCGGCCGAAACATGGCGATCCTACAATCAAAAGACCGCAATTTTCGGATCCGCGTCAATACCGAGATGTCGGTACCCGTGTCCGAGGGCATTTGGGTCTTGATGCAGGTCAAGAATATCTCTAAAGAACTGATTGAACTGCATTTTCCTGAGTTGGAACGTACGGTTTACCTGTACGATTAGCCCCCCATTCAAGTTTCAAAGTTGCGAATCAGGCCTGGTTGCGCTGTTACCCTCGGTGCATGTCGCGCAGCCGTTTCGCAGCGACGGGTATCAGATGACAAGGAAGTCGCGAGATACTTGTGCCAGACCATTTGTGTTTGTCGCACTCGTAGTATGCTGTTCCGCATTTCTTGGCGGACTCGCGAACACTGCGCCGGCTCAGTCACAAGAGGAAATACCTGAACAGCCTCAGCTCGAAGCGCCAGAGATATTGACCAATCGAGGTTCTCTTCAACAGCTGGATGACTTTGGCATAAATTCAACTACGATCATTGATCCTGCAAGTATTGAGCCCTTGATCGCCCCCGGGGATCCGCTGTTGCAGCCACAATTTCCGGCGTTTGAACTTCCCGATATCACGTTGGAACTGGTGGACTTTCGCGATCAAGAGTTAGGTGAAGCGATGCGTCTGTTCTCCGAACAATCGGGGCTGAACATTGCCGCCTCGACGCAGGCGAACCAGATGAAAATTAATTTGTTCCTGCATAACGTTCGAGCGATGGACGTTTTGGAAAACCTCACCAAGACACACGATTTGTATTATCGTATTGATGAAAAATCAGGCATCATCCGAATTTATACGACCGAAGAATACGAACAAAATCTTGCCAGTTTTCGCGATGAAACGACGCGCGTTTTTACATTGCTGTATCCCAATCCGGTTGATGCAGCAGTTGCGATTAGTGATCTTTTTGGCGATCGGGTGAAACTAAATTTTGGCGTCGGTGACCAGGACTCGATTCTCGATCTGATTTATCGCTTAAACCGATTCGATCTCGTTGACAGCCGCAGTTTGGGACTCGGATCGTATCGGGGCAATTACGCTTACGGTGGTCGCCAGTTCAGTCGCCTTAACGGACTTGGCGGATTTACAGGCAATCAAGCAAACTTGGCAAATCAAGTGAATGCCCAAGACGAAATATCGCCCTTATCAGATCTCTCTTCTGATCAGATTCAGGAATTGATCAACGCTCTCGACGAGCGAACGCGTCAGCAAAACAGTGTCCCCCAAAACAGTGAAGATCCGATTGCCAGGCTGTTGAAAGAAAGGCAGGCAACGATCTACGTCACCGTCGTGCGACGCAACAATCAAGTCGTGGTGCGCACCGGTGATGAGGCGACGATGAATCAGATTGAAACTTTGATTCAAAATCTCGACGTGCCAACTCCATTGGTGCTCTTGGAAGTGAAAGTAATGTCGATCCTGCTGGACGACAAATTCCGCAGCGTATTTGATTATCAGTATTCGGATGGCGAGACCGTCGCCGGCAGCTTCACGACGGGTGATATCTTACCGCCGCCCTCGGATTTATTGACCGGAGAAGCCCGGCGATTTGCATCGTTGACTCCTGGTGGCTCGATCTTGAATCAGGGAGATCTTACGTTCCAGGTCGTGAGCAATTCGTTTCGAGCACGAATGCAATTGTTGGAGGACGATAATCGCGTCACGGTTTTGAACACTCCGTTGCTATTGACCGCAAACAAAGAAGTCAGCCGTATTTTTATCGGCGATACGATCCCGTTTACGGTCGGCTTCACCGCACCTCAAGTGATC
>CAMYNE010000278.1 GCA_947259675.1 uncultured Pirellulaceae bacterium | reverse complement strand
TTTGTTGGTTACGGCGGCCGGATTCTTTGAGTCCAGACTAGATTTTGGCCCGCTTTCCAACTGGGCCTTGAGCCTGGGTGTTGTCGGCGTTTGTTGGATTATTGCCGCAGCGATTTGGTATGGGGCGAACAAAATCGAAAAGAATCTCGCCCAAACAAATGTACTCTGCAGGACGGATAAGCCGTAAGCTTCCATGAGAAAAACAGACGCTACGAAATCTTATGCGGCTTTGTTTATCAACGAAACCTTTATTTTAGTCTGCGGCTCCAATTTTCGAGTTTCAACTCGGCCAATCGAACATTCTCACGATGAGCTTCCACTTCCGATCGTGCTTCTATTAGGTGATCACGTGCCTGTGTCGATAGTTTGGACGTCGCGACCCCGTTGAGTTGCAAGCCGAGCAATCGCTCGTACTCGTTGCATCGCAGTTTTTCGATTGCAAGGGCCGCTTCAAGTTGAGCCTCAGCATTCTCAAGTTGAGCGGATAATTGCATCAACAGATATTTGGCTGCGTCAACACGTTTTCGATACTTCGCTAAAGCCAAACGAGTTGTTTGCTCGACTGTTAACTCTCCGTCAAACAACGATTGCATGTCAAATGCAAAAACATCATGAAACGCGGCAAGCGCAGGGAGTAGTTCTCGGTGAGGATTTCCACTCTGTAACGACTCTTCGAGGTATTCGGCGAGAATTTTTCGACTCGTCTCGTTCCTGTATTTTGCGATTATTTCGAATAACGGGTACGCTGACCCTGGTCGTAAGCGATCTGAATGAATTAATTTTTTGAGTTTCGGTAGCGCCCCTACTGGTCGCGCTTTTTGTAGTGCGATTGCTGCTGCGGCCGCGATTTCAACATTGGTATTGTCCATGAAACGCAACAAAACCGGCACCGCTGATTCATCGCCGAAGCCGAGTGCGACTAAGACCACTAACTGATTGTCCAATTGCGGCTCGACCTCCAAGATCTGCAGCAACTCTTTGGTTTTCAACGGCTCACCGGCTCGGTAAAGGGCCAAGATACAGCAAAGCCGGTCGGCAAAGTTCTGCGTCTGATCCTCGGCGACTCTGGCAAGCTCAGTAGACTGGCCTTTTCTGGCCAAAACTGTCAAGGCAGGGATCGTCTCGTAAAGAACGTGGAGCGAATAGTCCTCTTGCCCTTTTTCCGAGGACGAAAAGTAGCCGCATCGATCTAAAATCAACTCTAGCATTACCGGATGCAACAAAACCGGTAATCTGCGACAAGACGATTTCGATTGATTCATCGACTGTTTGAGGAGTTCGTTCGCTGCGTTGGCTGAATCGCCAGCTTTCCATCTTTTCAGGTCGAAGTGAAAGATGTCATGGTTACTGCCGTCGCGGATTTCTTCGATAATAATGTCAATCAAAACGTTTAGTTGGGCCACGCTCATCTTTGCCGGATCAGTCACAATGTTATCGCGCTGTCGCGACCACCATTCATCAACGATCTTGCCAACCGCGAGTCGCATGTGTTCTGCCGCGTCTGGGCCAAACGTATAATAACGCCGCAACTGATGTCCGGAAATCAACGAAATTGTTCGGGCGTATTCGGGGATCAAGATATTGGCGTCACTTCGTTCAGAATGTAATACCATGTAACGGAGCAATAACGGAATCGCTGCAATGTCTCGATGTTCAAGTAGAATTTTCGTGGCGGTTTTGTCGCTCCACAACGAAACCCTTTTCTGGACTTTCAACAACTGTTCGGCCTCGATCAACGCCTGCTGCTGATCGGACTTGAGAAATAACTCGATGTATTGCAGTTCCAAACGATACAACAACTCATCTGTTGGAGAAGTTAATATATTGAGCCGATCCCGAATTATTTTTGGCATGCATGGCGCTGGATCGACGTTCTCCTGTTGAGACGGCCCAGTTGCGAAGGCTGATGCGGCGTTACGAAACTGAGAGAGGGTTTGAACTGAAACTACAACCAACATTCCCACCAACGCAATCCGGAGAAATCTGGACGCCTGACTGATAATTTGGCAGTGACAACAGCATCGTCCGGGTTTCTTTTGCCAGATCTTCATCGTCACTCTTTCTTTATCATCTCAAAATCACGAACAAGCATCGCATGGCCATATGTATTTTGCTGCGATTGAGTATTTAACACGGCTGGTGCCGCTGAGTAGCGGTCTAAATGAACGCAAAGTCGTCTGCGATATCCAGACCGTAAGAAAACGATTGGAAAACTTTGACAGCGCCGTGAAAACGGAGACAGCTCCCGAAACAGATCAGCCAAAACATCCGTGCCTGAGGAGGTTTATTTTGAGACGAAAAAAGCCACATGAAAACGATGTTTCATACGGCTTTTCGTCAAAATGCAAATACGACGAATGATTATGGTGGCTTTCGCCTACGGGCTTGGTACCTGAGTCGCGTCTTTTTTCTTCATACGCTTGCCATATTTTTCATAAAGCTCGGTGTGCAAGTTGTCGTCCACATCGATCGGTTTGCCGTTGATGAACATGTGGATGACATTCGAGGTTGCTTGTAACGGACTCCTGTCGGTCACAATAATGTCGGCTCGTTTGCCCACTTCAAGCGTACCGAGTTTGTCATTGATACCGAAGATCTTGGCCGAATTGCTGGTCAAGGCGGCAAGCGCTGCCTCTTCTGGCAAGCCAAAACCAACCGCCAAACCGGCTGATAAAGGCAGATCACGGGCGGAGGTGGCACTGTTACTGTAAAACGCAAACAAGACTCCGGCTTCGTGCAGACGGGCCGGTAGCGAATAAACCGTATCGTACGGTTCATACTGGCTGGAAACGCTGCGAGTGATCGGGCCGATCAGAATCGGGATATCGGCTTCAGCCAATTTGTCGGCGACTTTCCAGGACTCCGATCCCGAGTCACGCAAGACCGCCTTGATATCGAGCTCTTTGGCGACATCGATCGCATCCAGAATATCGACTGCCGTCCTCACGCGAATTACAACGGGTTTTTCTTTTCGGGCAAACGGAATCATCGCCTCAAGTCGATTATCGAAGTCGGGTCCACGTACATTTCGCTTCTCGGCTTCGGTTTTGATTCGATCGTATTCCCGTGTGTCCTCAAACAGTTTCTTCACGATCTCGAACGGAGAAAGTTCCGGTTTCGGTTTCTTGGGCTCATTTTCGTCCGGTTCGGGTGGCGGCGGACCAAAGCGACGTCTTGGTCGAGGCTCTTCGCCAATCTTTTTGCTCGGAAGCGACATCTCCAAAGCAAGCCCTGGGAGAAATACCAGGTCATCAAAATTCCAACCATCGTATTGAATGACCGCGCTCTGACCGGAAATCAAGCCTCCCGATGGGGTCGTTATCGAACAGGTGGTACCCGTAAACCTGGCAATTCCAATCAGCGGCGAATCAGGCTTTAATGCCGAAGCTACTTGCAAATCAGGTTTAATCTGTCCATTTTCTCCCGCATCGCTCAGCCCCAAATCGCTGTTGGCCACGGTCGATCCACCGTCAATGAGTCCGGGATAGACTTGCAGGTTTGAGCCGTCGATGCGCGTTGCATCATCGGGTACCGCGGTTTCCTGTCCACCCACAGCCGCGATTTTCCCATCACGAACAACGATCGTCCCCTTTTGAATTGGAGGTGTCGTTCCCGAATAAATGGCCGCGTTGGTGATCGCATAAACGCCTTCTGCATTGATGTCAGGCATACTGGCTTCGATGCCCAACTTGGTCTCTAAAGGATAAGGTCCGCCCCGTTCACCGGGCCGTTCAAAAACAACTTCTCCGTCAATCAATGTCATGAAAGTCCGTGAGAACGTGTTCAGTGGATGGCCGTTATACAAAGCCAAATCGGCTTTTTTGCCAACTTCGATTGAACCCACAACGTCGTCCAATCGCAAAGCGATAGCTGGATTAAGCGTGATCGTGCGAATGGCATCTTGATAACTCAATCCGCCCCAGCGAACCATCTTGGCGGCATCGTGATTGAGTCGTCGAACGCGCTCGCCACTATCCGAATTCAAGATCGGAACGCCACCCGCCGCATTGATCAGCGCGACGTTGTAGGGAACCGCGTCATAGGCCTCGACTTTGTAGCCCCAGAAATCGGCAAATGTCGAAAGGTGAGCGCCGTTTTTTCCGAACCGAGCGATCTCCGGAGCAATCTTGTACGCCTCCAAGCCGTGCTCCAGCGTCAGGTTCTCGATTCCGTATTTTGAAAACGTCTGCAACAACATCAGAATCTCACCGGCGTTATAGCAGTGACAATGAACAAGAATCTCGTTATCCAAAATACTTTGCAGCGTTTCGAGCCGCAAATCGCGACGTGGTGGAATCGTGCGTTCTTTTTCTTCATCCGAAAGTTCGTTGTAACGTCGCCAGTCGGAACGATATTGCCGAGCCGCTTCGAATGCCATCCGCAGCACGGACTCGACACCCATCCGCGTATTCGGATAACGGTTTTCGTTTCGAATCACGTTTTCACCGAGCGCGAACTTGATGCCGGGTGCAAAGTCCTTGAATAGCATGTCTTGCGGATTCGCTTTGTACTTCATTTGAATCACGATCCGCTGGCCACCGATCGTGTTGGCACTGCCGTGCAAGACATTGGCCGCTGTGCAACCTCCGGCCGCTGCACGATAGACGCTGATGTCGTCACTGCGCATGTTGTCTTCGCAGCGAACTTCCGGA
>CAMYNE010000277.1 GCA_947259675.1 uncultured Pirellulaceae bacterium | reverse complement strand
GATAGCCTTACTCAATAAATTTGGTTCTTCAGAAGAATTAGTGGGTGGAATTGGAAGTATTCTTCCAGGCATGGTGACGAGCCCCTCAGGAATCGGAACAACAAAGCCTAGCGATTAAGAATTGGCGTCTCGATGACACTTGATTCCGGCTTCTTACGAACCTGTCATCCGTCGGAGCCATTCGCTTCGCCCTCCGGTGAGCCCCGACGGATGACAGGACGACGAAGCCTAGCCTGAACATGATGATAAAACTTAGAAGGAGACACTACGAACTAAGATTCGGCCAAGGTTGTTCGATCCGATCCGCCACGGCGGATTGAGATCCCTCCCGTTTGGGCCAACTCGAATGAAGCCGTTGATGCGGACTTGATCGCAAGCGATCCCTCGTCCGCACGTTGCGTTGAATGGAGTGGCCCTTACGGCGAGGAATTCGCATTAGATACATACGCGTCTGTCACACCAGACAGAGCCTCTCAAGATGACTTGAGCGGTACCTCGCGAAGGAATGTTTCGGGAGCAATCGCATACGAAAAGAACGATCGCAACTTCTCGCAGCGACGACGATCATGGCGGACAAATCAATACACAACACTCTAAAAAACTGAATTCACATCACACCATTTTCGAACAAGGATCAACATCCAGCGCTAAACGTACGCACTAACCCAGGTGGAAACCGTCCTCGCTTGACAAACTCTTACAGGAACGGCTTCATCGTCCGACGCACGTTGAGCACCTTCTGATTGCCGAGTAATTTGGACGACAGCTTGATGTGGAGGAGGAAAAGTGATAAATCGATTCACGAGCGTGAATTGATAACGATTGGCAAATCGCTGCAGTTCTTTCCAGCGTTCGTCATCCGCTGCCAATCCTACGCTCGATATCGTTTCAAAGCTACCGATTTGGTTTTGTCGATGGTTTTGAAGCCGACCGACCTTGCTCGGACTCGGCTGTTTTTTTGGCAAGGGGTTTGAATAGCGTTTGGTTCACCAATACTCTGTCTGCCGTTGCAAAACGATCAGCCATGGCCCGCTCCATCGTGAATGCAAAGGTCAATCGGCGACCGTCGGAGTTGGCAACATGGTAGTAAATCCACGTGATCGGCACTTTTGATTCGATCCCGTCCACCTGGACTCGCAATGCCGTCAGGTTATTGGTGGTCTTCAACTCCTGGGAATCGATGACGTCGGCAGACTCTTCGGCAGCCACAATCTTTTCGACTTCGGACTTGAAGTCAGCAAGTTTCAAGGGCTGGTCTGCGGGTCGCGAGGGAAGCGTGACAACATTGCATTGTGCCAATAATTCTCCATTGTCCAGATATCGCAGGACGGCAGCATCGGTTTCAGATGCAATAATTCGCCAACGCGGATCATGGGTGATTTGGAAATTGCCCTGATCGGATTCCCATTTCAGTTTTCTTTCAATTCGTTTGGCTTTGGTTTTGGACAATGCATCGTCTGAAAGTTCCGGCACTGAAATTTTGGGCGAGACTTTCAAGGCGATTTTCGTTTGACCCTCAAAGCCAGGTGCGACTTGACCGGGGCTTCGATTTTCGCGAATATTCGTTCGAATCGCGGTAAGCTGCTTTTTCTCCAGATCGATCAGCGAGAACCCACTGACTTGCATTTCGGTCGTGACATCATCGACCTCGGCTTTGATGGAGCCGACGATGTGAATTTTCGCAACATTCTTTGTTACCGATTTTAAGACCAGCTCAATTTCGTTTTCGTAAACGTGATCGACCGCCAGGAAGTCGGCGATGGCTTCTGAGGAGATTTTCCATTTGTCACCGGTCTTTACGTTTCGTTTGTTGAAGAGATGCACAAATGACAACGGATCCGCGGGGTTTCGGATCAGTTCGAGTTCGTTTTGCTTGAGAACATCAGAAATGGACGCCATTTGAAGTCGTTGGAAAGAACTGGGTTGGATACGAGCCACGATCAGCCTGTTTTCATCCGAAAGTGCGGATTTGGTTGAACCCTTGTCGATTTTGATATCTGCCTTAGTTTCGCGGTAGATTCGAATGGCTTGCAGATCTTGCTTTTTACCCGTGAAGCGCTGGTCAAAATCGAGTTTGGCGACGACTTTCAGGGGTACGGTCCGAGCACCTTCGTCCTGCCCGGCATTGTCCACAATGACGACTCCAGTGTGTTCAAATTGAGCAGTGACCTGGTGAATATCGCCACTTTCAAATTCAACCAAGATGTCAACCGGGTCTTCAGCCGAGACAAATTTCGAGTTGGCGCCCCCAATGAGTCCGAGAATTGAAGCAAAAACCAGCCAAGATGACAATCTAAACATCGAAATTTCGTGATTCTTTAGCATTTTTCTTACTTTTTCCCCAATATTTGGCTACGCATACCGAAAAAACGGCAACATTGGATTCGAGTCCGTTCCGACCCCTTCCAAAGCTTCTGACTAATAATCGGTCAGATTCTCATCTCAAATCGAACAATCTCGTTTCCTTTCGCAACCTTTGTCTTGGTTTGCGGTTTGCTATCACAGGGGCTTCCAACGTGCTACGCATGAACGGCTGATTAGGCAATCGTTGATTTTGAAGAAAACAGTGAGATTTGGTCCAAATCTGTGAACATGGAATGAGTTTTGCAGAACTACTGAATAGATCGTCCTGATTGCTGATAGTGGCAGTGGGGCGAGTTGAGCTTTGGTTGTGCCGCTGGCGTTTTTGCGGTAAACGGTTTGCTTCAAAACGGCTGTAAATCGAATAAATGTTGACACACCAAAGTGTTACGACAAATGAATTGAACATTTTCGAAGATTTGACGTAACAATTTCGGCTGACATGACGTCATCGGAATGAGAAAGCAAGATCAGGAGGATCTCAAAATGAGGAACTTTACCGGCGCGATTTCGTCCAACTGACAGCGTCTCAATTTCAGACGACTGTCGGGAAATGAGATTGCCCGGGAACAAAGAGGTCAAATATGCACACCACCTATAAATGTGAATCCATTCGTCAGCTCCGCGATCAACAGGTTCGGTTTGCGCCCCGAGAGAAGAAGATTGAACAAATTGATGCCGCTGAAAGATTGCTTGCCGATCTTCAAGATGACAAAAACTACAACTTTGAATTTGTTTGTTATCGGGTGACATCATTTCGGCCAGAACATGCACCGATTGTGAAAATCAGTGGCCCGAATCTGCGACACGATTTGCTTTCGTTTATTGAGGACCTTTCGGAGTCTGCCAATATCAGCGCCGAAGAATTCGGACAGCCCGTTCACACGGTCGACGATCTGAGCAAGATGTTCAACGTTTCGACGAAAACGATTTCACGATGGCGCCAACAGGGGCTCGTCAGCCGCAAACTCATTTTTGACGGTGGGCGAAAACGAGTTGGGTTCCTTCACAGTAGCGTTGATCGGTTTGCCAAGGCGAACCGCGACAAAGTAAAACGGGGCGAACGATTCAGTCAACTGACAGCCGGCGATAAGGACGACATCATTGATCGCGCTCGTCGACTCGCTCGGGCCGGTGGTTGTCCTGCCGAAGTGACTCGTCGAATCGCGAAACACATGAGTCGTAGCGTGGAGACGATTCGTTACACGATCAAGCAGTTCGATCAAAAACATCCGGAAATGGCGGTCTTCCCTGATCAAACCGGTGTTTTGAACCTGGAAATGAAAGAGCGAATTTACGCGGACTTTCAGACGGGGAAATCAGCCGAGTCGATTGCTAGACGTTACTGCCGCACTAAGACGACCGTCTACCGCGTCGTTAACGAGATGCGTGCAATGAACATTATGGAGCTTCCCTTGGACTTCATGGACAACGCGGAGTTTCATCGCAAGAGTGCTTATAAACGAATTGTTGAATCCGCGATGCCGGTTCCAGAAAAGGCGACACGTCGAACCAAGCCTCCGGCAGGATTGCCGCGATACCTGGCCTCGCTTTATGAGCATCCGTTGTTGACTCGTGAGCAGGAACAGTACATGTTCCGCAAGTTCAACTTCCTCAAATGCAAGGCTCGTCAACTTCGAGACAAGCTTGATGTGACGCGTTCTCGTTCGGGCGAGATGGACGAAATTGAGCGCCTGTATGATGAGGCGGTCAAAGTTAAAAACAGGATTGTTCAATCGAACTTGCGACTGGTGGTTTCGATTGCCAAACGGCACGTTGCATCCAGTGATGACTTCTTCCAGCTCGTCAGCGATGGAAACATGTCACTGATTCGAGCGGTTGAGAAATTTGACTACGCTCGAGGCAACAAATTTAGCACCTATGCCAGTTGGGCGATTATGAAGAATTACGCTCGCACGATTCCGGGTGAGTTCAAGCAACGGGATCGGTTCCGTCCAACCGCCGAAGAGATGTTCCTGGCGAAAGCCGATCAACGGTCCGATCGTTACTTGCTTGAATCACAGCAGGCTCAGCGCTCGGAACAGGTTAGTCAGATTTTGGCAAGCCTCGACGATCGTGAACAGAAGATTATTATTAGTCGTTTTGGGCTGGATTACAGCCAAGAGCCGCAGACTTTGAAAGAAGTTGGAGCTCAGCTGGGAGTCACGAAAGAGCGGATCCGCCAGATTGAGGCCCGGGCTCTGAACAAGCTTCGAGCTGCGGCGAAAGAAGAGAACATCGAACTTCCAGAAGGGATGTTGGATAGCGAAAACTAACCTTGGTCCAAGCCTT
>CAMYNE010000276.1 GCA_947259675.1 uncultured Pirellulaceae bacterium | reverse complement strand
CTTTAACCTCTACCTGGGGAGAGGTCGCCGTCTCAGCGGCGGGTGAGGGGCCAATACCGACACAAAACACTTTGTGATTTGACAGATTGACACGCTTTACCCTCTCCCCGACCCTCACGTGTCGGAGGAGAGGGAAAATGGCATCGCACTAAGTCGGACTTTCTCTAAGCGCGGAACTACGAACCTATTCGAGCAGCGAACTGCCATTCCTCCATTGTAATCAAAAAAAACCCTGCCGCATTGCGACAGGGTTTCCAAACTGGTCAACAATAAATGACTATTTTCGTGCGACTTGGTCGCCGGAGTTGAAGTCGAACGTAACGAGCCGAGTTTGGCCGGCAGAAATACTAATCGATTCTTCACGCGTAACCGTCTTGCCATCCTGGTTGACCGATACCTGAATCTTGTAGTCTCTCCAGCTCTCGCCATCTTTTAAAGCTTGTGTCTCGTAAGTTCTGAATTTTCCAATCGCAGCAGTTTCGTTGCCCGCAAGAACAACCTTTGCATCGGATGGAACTTTCAACATTACCGTTGTTACGGGCGGCTGATCAAAATCAAAACTAATCGTCTTTCGCAAACCGGTCGCCAATTTGACGTTCTGGTTACGAACGATCGTCTCTCCGCTTCGTTCCAGGACTGCCTTGACACGATATTCATATCTCTTACCCGCCTTGAGGCGTCGAGAAACAAAACTTCTCAAGTCACCCTTCGTTCGTGTAAGGCGCCCATTGATATAGATCTTCGCTTCGACGGGAAGCTTGACACTCAATATTGCAGTGTTTTCGGCGTTTCGCTCTAAGCGAGTAATTTCTGTGGAGTCTTCAACAGGAGTCGGTCCGGGTTGCGGAGGAATCTCAAGACCAGACGGATCGCCTTGCGTGTTGTTTGGAAGCACCCGGCCGCCTTCATCTATGATCGGTTGCGGCGCAGTTTCGGTTCCCAATGGCTGACCAATGCCTGGGCTTTCGATTACTTGCCCCGGATAACTCGGCATCGAACCAGATGGGCTCAAGTAATTGGGCTCGATTGGGGCGTAACTCGGCGCACTGATAAATGAAGAACCAGTATCGACTCTGCTGAGGTAGGAGGAATCCGGACTGGCGTATGACACATACCTTGTGCCCCATGAACCGGTACTCGAGCCGCGCGAACCATAACTACCGTAGGATGCGTAGCCTCTGCTTCCACTGGAATAATAACCGGTTGAACCACCGGAACTACCATGCCAACGGTTGTGAATGCGGCCAAACAAATTTCGGATGGGCGTTCGATAGTAGCGTCCACCACTGCTTCCACCTGAAGAGCCCCAGCTACCGCCTGACGAGCCCCAGCTTCCCCGGGAGTATCCGCGACTACCGCCGCTGCCCCAGCTTCCACCTCCGGCTATGGCTGTATCACTCGCCAATAACACGGCACAAACAAAGAGAATTAATCCGGCTTCGCGGCCGAATTAGAAGACCTTCATGAATCACTCTCCTGGATGCAGATCACGACTTGCCAAAAACTAGGCTGGCACAAACCAGCTCGATGAATCTGAATTTGACCCTGACAAATCACGCTGACTCTCAAAAGGCCTAGGATAACAGGCAGTATTGGCAGTTCAAGGGATTTGGGTATTTTTTAGCGACTTTGAGGGTTAGTAATTTTATCGCAAACAAAAACCGTGTCTATCGTCGTGTTTTCGGTTGTCAAACCTGCCCAATTTGAAAGTTGAGAAGTGTCTTTCTGCGTGGCAGGAGTGCCAATTTACAGTCTTGGAACCCGAATAGCTCAATTACCTCCGATCGCTTCCAGGTGTTGGACGAACATTAACGCTATCAAACGATGCGGAGCCTGTCGCTCCGAAAAGACCAATGCGGACAATCGCTTCACGAGCCGCAATCGGTACCCGGATTTCGCGTTTCATGTTCTTCCAAGTCATCGTGCCTTGAAAGGGACCTAGGTACTCCGAGCCCAAGTCTTTTCTCAATTTGTCATAAAAAGTGACCGCGACAACGGGCAGATCGGTCTTCACGGGGCCGGGAAGAACATTTTCGCAGGCAACCGCCGCCATCAAATCGATCTTTGGTACCTTGCGTCCATCAATCGCAAAACCCTGCATCACGTGCGCGGCTTGGCCTGGAACGTCGTTCGAAAACTGAACGTAGTGCAATCCGCTGGGCGCGAGGACTTCTTCCTTGACCTCCAGTTTCCTTTGATAGTACCAGCCCTTTACGAATCCTTCATCGTCCAGGCCTTCTTCGAAATTCGGGTTGAGCAGTTTTGGCTTGGTTGGGTCCGGCAATACTCTTCGTTGTTCTTCGGCTGCGCCGGTCATGGGAACAAACAAGGTTGGGCGTAACGGTTGGGGTTCTAGTTTACCATTGACTTTCTTAAGTCGGTAAAGTGTTTGCTGGTGTCGTTCACCCATGGGGACGACGATCAGTCCACCTTCGCGCAATTGATCAATGAGTGGTTGAGGCACGTTTTCCGGAGAACAGGTTACGATGATTTTGTCAAACGGTGCGTACTTGGGCCAGCCTTTGTAGCCATCACCGATTTTGACGTTGACGTTTTCGTATTTGAGCGCTTTGAGAGTTTTTTTGGCTCGTTCACCAAGCGGCGCCACGATTTCGATCGAGTAGACTTCTTTGACGAGCGGGCTAAGAACGGCTGCTTGATAACCGCTCCCTGTTCCAATCTCCAAGACTTTGTCAGTCGGCTGCGGATCCAGCGACTCCGTCATGTAAGCGACGATGAAGGGTGACGAAATCGTTTGACTTTCGCCAATCGGAATTCCAGCGTCGAGGTAAGACTGTGTTTTTCGGAGTTTTTTGGGAATAAACTCGTGACGCGGCGTCGCCAACATGGCCTTGATGACTCGTTCATCGGTGACGCCGGCCCCTTTGACCGCGTTTTCCACCATTTCGATTCGCTGCTGCTTGAATCGTTCTTCGCTGGTTTGGGCACAAACAATTTGACTGCCGCAAAAAAAAGCGGCCAAGCCAATCATGAACGCAATGCGACTTTTCATTCCGAAAGTCCTTTCAAGTTTTTTCAGTCACTGCCCCGGATTCTCTATTATTATAGCCGTCTTGCGGCGAGGACAATAATCGTTCAGAAACTGTTTTCAGCCAATCATAATCAGTCGTAAAAAAAGGAACAAACCAGTTGTCCGATACTCCCGACGGTGAACATCACCAGAGCCAATTCGAAAATCAGAAAAACGATGGAGAACGTGAGCCCTTTGCGTGGGCATTCGTTATTCCGTTTCTGGCTTTTATGTTGATCGGCATGCTATATCCCAAATTTGATCGCGTCTACCGAGATACGCTGGATCCGGCGGTTTTGGTCGATACCGACAACGAAGAGATAGTCCTCGAGGTCAATCAGGTAAAGACGAGAAATTATGTCGTCTTGATCGGTCTTCAGGTTGTCGTCGCGTGTGGGATATTGTTTTATTTTCGCCGGACCTATTTCGAGCAGTTTCCACTGAGCTTCAACTGGATTGCCATTCCGGTCGGAATTATCGGCGTCGTTTTGTGGATTGGAATATGTGGGTTGGGAATCGAGCGAATGATCCTGGAACCCATGGGGCTTTCCAAATACGTGGAAGTTCGAGCAAGCTTCAATCCGTTTCAACAGATTCCTGATCAAACTTACCTGGCAATTTTTCTGGCACTCCGATTCAGCTTGTTGGCAATACTGGTTCCCATTATCGAAGAGTTG
The DNA here is from genome assembly GCA_947259675.1 of uncultured Pirellulaceae bacterium. Taxonomy (GTDB): domain Bacteria; phylum Planctomycetota; class Planctomycetia; order Pirellulales; family Pirellulaceae; genus Mariniblastus. The sequence continues at coordinate 951 of CAMYNE010000276.1, read as the reverse complement.
TTTTTGCGCGGCTGGTTGATTCGCTACATCGAGAATCCCCAATGGTGGGTTGTCAGCTTGAGTCAGCTTTCATTTAACAGTGTCGCCGTGGCAACGATTTATGGAGTGCTGGCTCATCCCGGCGAAGCAGTTGCCGCTTTGGTTTGGTTCAGTCTGGTCTCCTGGTTGATGCTCCGTACAGGGAATCTTTGGGATTGTGTGGTTGCACATGCAGTTACGAATCTTTTATTGGGACTGTACATTGTGAATTACGGTGCGTGGCATCTCTGGTAACTAATCAAGAACCATTCCGGATCATTGGGACAGGCATAAATTCTGGCGTCTCCGACGTTTGACCTCGCCATTCAGATCTTAGTCTTCGTCGTTATCTTAATCGTAGTCTTAGCCTTTCACGGATGGTCCTACGCTTTGACGAACACGAACGGGATTAAGACTGAGATTACGACTAGGATGAAGAGGTGTTAGTGTTGAGCGTGACGGCCCGGACTGTCGTGCTAATTCTTCGGCTGACATTTCCGTAACATGGGCTGCCGTGAACAGGTTTGTTGTTATTCCGGCAACAAAATACAACAACATATTTACCATCGGCGCGATTGCAACATCATGGAACATGCCGTTCGTCACATGACATACCAGAATCACAAGCATGATCAGTCCAAAGTAACGCGCAAACAAATATCGACGCCGATTTTTCCAGATGGCCATTGCCATCCAACTCAAATTTAGCAACAGCGCAATTAAGATCGTCAATCCCGCCAAGCCCATTTCCGCAAGATAGTTCAAGAACAGGTTGTGTTGCGTGTACGATTTCGTCAACGCAAGCGGGTACTTGCCAGATGAGTCTTGAAGGTAGGGAGTTTTGGCGTTCATGTACTGTCCGAATCCATGCCCCAATAGCGGGCGATCTTGAAACATGCGGAACGCGACAACGGCAAACAATGGGCGCAGTAC
>CAMYNE010000275.1 GCA_947259675.1 uncultured Pirellulaceae bacterium | reverse complement strand
ATTTGCTAATGCTTGTTAAAGCTAGGCCGAAGATGAACCTCCCGCCGCGTGAACGCGGGGGTTTCTTGCCAATTCTATAGAGGCAAGCGAGTTGCACCCGTTTGAAATAACAAAGTGTACTCTGGCCGAAAGGACCAAAAAGCGAGTGAAGACCCACCAGCATCACCGTTTGCTCGACGCCACCCTACAGCCTATGAGAAATGCGGGTGAACCTGTCCACTCCATCGGTCGACTTCCAATCCGCTCGTTATTTTGGCGTTTGAGAGGGCTTTGGTGGCCTTGTGCGTGCGAAAAGCCTTTTTGAGATCAGGACAAGGCCCTAGAATGGCAGCTTCCCAGAAACTCAAAATGGAACCCAGAATGTCCGCCACTGCCAATCAATCGGCTTTGATAGCCAATCAACTCAGAGATGACCCACGGCTTGCGGAAGCCAAAAGGCTGATTCTGGAAGCGGTCGCTGAGCATTCATCGAAAATCGACGAAATTAAACCACCCAACCCGCTATTGGCAGACGACTTTCAAACACTGCTTGACGCGTTTGGCAGTATTCGCGGTGGAAATATTTACTTTCCGTACCTATCCAGCGGGATTGGCAATGGACCGTTTGTCGAACTGGCCGATGGCAGTGTCAAGCTGGACTTTATTACGGGCATTGGCGTCCATGGCTTTGGACACAGCCACCCTTTTGTTGTGGAAGCGGGCGTCGACGCAGCGACGAGTGATACGGTCATGCAAGGGAACTTGCAGCAGAACGTGAAAAGCTATGACATTTTCAAACTGCTCACCGAAATTGCCTGCGAATCGGGGGCCGGTTTGAAGAATTGTATCATTTCGACAAGCGGCGCGATGGCAAATGAGAATTCGCTGAAGATCGCGTTCCAAAAACATCACCCCGCTAATCGAGTGATTGCGTTCGAGCACTGTTTCGCTGGACGTACATTGGTCCTGTCGCAAATCACGGACAAGCCTCAGAACCGCGTTGGACTACCTGACACAATTGAAGTCGACTATATTCCGTTCCTTGATCCCAACGATCCGGATGGAAGTACGGAGCGTTCGGTCACCCGATTGAAAGAGCATATTGCCCGACATCCTGGAAAACACGCCAATCTCTGGATGGAGTTGGTTCAAGGCGAGGGTGGCTATTACGCCGGCAGCCACGAGTTTTTCAAATCTCTGATCGATGTGGCCCATGAGCACGACATCGCGGTGATCGCGGACGAGATTCAATCGTTTTGTCGCACCACCCGCCCGTTTGCTTTCCAACATTTCGGGCTCGACAAAATGGTTGACCTGGTGACGCTCGGGAAAATCAGCCAGGTTTGTGCAACGCTTTATACGGATGAATACCAGCCTGCGCCCGGCCTCATCAGCCAGACGTTTACGGCCAGTAGCTGGGCCATTGTCGCCGCTCAGCGAATGGTCAAAGGCTTGATCGAGAATGGTAACTTTGGCGAAGACGGACGCAACGTTCAACTCAACAACCATTTTGCGAAGGGCCTGAAAGCGATTGACGACAAATATCCTGATTGTGTTTCAGGTCCTTATGGCATTGGTGGCATGGTGGCGTTTACTCCTTTCAACGGCGAATTTGAAGTTGCCAAAGACATGGTCAACCGCATGTTCCACAAAGGCTTGATGTCATTTTTTGCAGGTCGCGATCCCACTCGCGTTCGATTCTTGATACCGATTGGCATTGTTGAAGAAAAGCACATCGACTTGGCTTGCGGTATTATCGAAGATTGCGTTAAAGAAATGTCCTGACGTATTAACAATTGATATAACTCAATTTCATCGAATCAAATGACATTTCAACCGACCGCTAAAAACCGGGTTGGCGATCAATGGATCCCTGGAGATGGGCCCGAGCTTCAGTCGCTTTGCCCCGTCGACAACGGCGTCGTTTGGTCGGGCCTCGAAGCAACATCAGCTCAAATCGACTCCAGTTTCTCGGCGGCGCGCGATGCGTTTGGTCCATGGTGGGATCTTGGAGCTGACGCTCGAATCAAGATTTGTAAGCGATACGCTGAAGACGTCAAACAAAACGGTGACGAACTTGCCCACTTGATCTCGCATGAAACAGGCAAACCAATTTGGGAATCCAAAACCGAAGCCGCAGCCGTGGCGGGAAAGATCGCCCTCTCAATTGCCGCCTTTCGCGAACGTCGCGATACCAGGTCCTTTGAGTTGGGAGACCTCGACGCGGTCACTCGCTTCAAACCGTATGGAGTTTGCGGTGTTCTTGGCCCGTTTAACTTTCCCGCGCATCTGGCGAACGGACACATCGTGCCTGCATTGATTGCCGGCAATACCGTTGTCTTCAAGCCGAGCGAACAATCGCCAGCCGTAGGTGAATGGATGATTCAGAAATGGATCGAAGCTGGATTGCCGTCGGGCGTTCTCAATTTGGTCCAAGGTACCCGAGATGTGGGAGTCGCCATTGTTAATCATCCGGAACTCGATGGCCTGTTCTTTACCGGCAGTAGTGCGGGGGGAACGGCGATCCACAAAACGCTTGCACCGTTTCCACAAAAAATCCTGGCTTTGGAGATGGGTGGCAATAACCCATTGATCGTGCACGCCGCGAATGATCTCCGCGCCGCTGCGTACTTAACCATCCTGTCGGCGTATTTCACGGCTGGTCAGCGTTGTACTTGTGCCCGCCGATTGATCCTGATTGACAATCAAGAATCCAGCAAGTTCATCAATGTCCTCGCAGAAATGATTGGTAAAGTCGAGGTTGGATTCTATACGGATAATCCAGAACCGTTTATGGGTACCGTAATCTCTTGGGAACAGGGCCGTAAACTGCTTGCGGCACAAAGCGAACTGATTGCGTCAGGCGGCCAACAGATTATCGAAATGAAGTCGCACCGGGGATGCGATGCTTTGGTTTCGCCTGGTTTGATTGATGCGACTGAGATCCAACGAGATGATGAAGAACTGTTTGGTCCCTTGTTGAATATTATTCGTGTCGACGATTTCGATGCGGCGATCGCGGAAGCCAATAATACTGCTTACGGTTTGTCCGCCGCTTTGCTAAGCGATGACCGCGATTGTTACGACCATTTTATTCACCGCATTCGAGCGGGTATCGTGAATTGGAATCGGCAAACAACCGGTGCGACAGGCCGAATGCCATTTGGCGGCTGTGGGAAGAGCGGTAACAATCGGCCGTCTGCTTACTATGCCGCCGATTACTGCTCGTGGCCGGTTGCCTCGCTGGAAGCGACCACCTTGGAGTTGCCCGAAAAACCTGTTAGCGGAATTACTTTTTAATGTAGTTATGGATCAAAAACTTATATCGGTCGTTTGTGCAGGATGCACTTGCTTGTGCGATGACATGGACGTGACGATTTCCGATGGCCAGATCCTCGAGTCGCCCGCTTGTCGACGGGCTCACCGTTGGTTTGACCGGCTCAACGTCGAGCCGGTTTGTAAGATTGACAGCGAGAAATCTGATTTTAGTGAAGCGATTTCGAATGCAGTCGAATTGTTGGAACAATCGCGCTCGCCAATCGTCTGCGGACTCGATGGTTTGTCGACACAATCACAAATCCTGGCGTTTGAGATTGCAAAACAGGTTCGCGCTCAGGTCGACACGACCGTCACGAGCAAGTATCGGTCCAGCGTTTTGGCGATGCAAAACGTCGGCAACGTAACAGCGTCACTAGGCGAAGTTTCAACTCGGTCAGATTTGATCGTGTTTTGGTATTGCGATCCCGTGACAACCCATCCCAGATTTATCGATCGCTATTGCAAAACGGCTGGCAAAATCATCGTGGTATCTGAAGCAGGAAACGCTACCTCCGAACGGGCCGATCAGTTCATCCAGATCCGCCGAGAAGAGATGGGGCAATTCATAGCCCGCACACGCCTATGCACTGAAGGCAAAAGTGAAACGACGCATGAGTCCGCTGAGTTTGCTAATTCCTTGATGGGTGCCAAGTATGGTGCGTTCGTCATCGGTTCACTGGATCTGAATCCAACAATTAACGAGAATACGCAATCGCTTGTCGAGCTAGTTCAAACGTTGAATCAGCGGACACGCTTTGTTTCCATTGCTTTGCGGGACGACGCGAATGCACAAAGTGCTGAAAACGTTTTGACTTGGAGTACCGGCTACCCGTTTGCGGTTAACTTGTTGGGTGAGCATCCGCAGTTTAACGGCGTTGAGTTTTCAGCAGAGAAAGTTCTTGCCGGCGGCGCTTGTGATGTCGCACTGATCTGTTCGGCTTATTCGTTGAACAGCCTGAGTCGACCGGCACAGGAAAACCTGTCCCGAATTTCACAGATCGTAATCACTGACGAACCGGGTTCGTTGGACATTCAGCCAAAAGTTCAGTTCAACGTTAACTTTGACGAGGGGGATTGGTGTCGGATGGACGACGTTTCGCTTCCGGTTGTGAACTTCTTGCAAACAGGTGGCGCGAAGCAACGCACTGCCCGGGCTGTATTGACTGCTATTAGAGCGCGTTTGGTTTAAGTTTGGCGTTTTTTCGTCGGTTTCGCCCTGCAATCAGAGCGCCACGACCGCTATCTGTCCGTGCGACGCGCACTAGACTAGAGCATTTTCAAAGCTATTGTTCAGTGGCTGGGGCATCCTGCCCACCCCATTCAAAGTGTTAACGTGTTGTGATTTTTGAATTTATGTTATTCCTA
>CAMYNE010000274.1 GCA_947259675.1 uncultured Pirellulaceae bacterium | reverse complement strand
AAACCGCTGCGAAAACAACTGACCACCTCCCACGGCAAAGCTCCCAGTCATATACTTTGTAAATAAGACTCTATTTATGCGGTTTCCATTAAAATAACGTCATGGCAAGCGATTTCAGGTAATGCGACACGATCCTCGATCGCGCCAATGTCCGCTGACTTATACAACCGACAGGTCGTTCTCCAATTGGGCAGCTCTTGGAAACAGGATGTTGTTTTCCTTGTGAATATGCGTGTGCAAATCCACCTCCAGATCCTGCAAGCCGTCGAACAATGCGCGATACGTGTTACATGCCTCGGGGGGAGGCATGAATTGATTCGTTAGTACACGCAATTTCCGGATCGCATCACCAGCCGAATCGTGTTCGTGTTCCATCATTTGAATCGGGTTACCAACAGAACCAAATGGAAAATGGATTGGGGAAGACGTCGATTCCAATTGGCGAATTGCCGGGAAAAGTACCTGTTCCTCTTTCATCATGTGTGGTTTGAGTTCCGCCTGCAGTTCCAAAAAGACATCGCGAACTTCGATCAACTCCGGATGCGATTCGCCATGCACCTGGGCAACGCGGCGGGCCATTTTTTCCAGTCGTGGGAGCTCCGAACGCAAAAACTTGTGATGTGTATCAACGATGTGTTCGTATAGCTCCGTCAGTGTCGCGGTCGTCCAATCCTTTTCGTCGGATTCTTGACGACCATCCTGCACATCTTTGAGTTGTTGCAAAATGACTTGTGAATCAATGTTCTTCTTATCACAAACTTCTTGGAGCGAGATACCGCCGCCACAGCAAAAGTCTATCTTAAACTCTTGAAACACTCGCGAAGTGGCTGGATAGTGTGCCACCCAACTACCTACCGTACTATTCAAATTCAATTCTGACATTGAGGTCTCCAAAAAGAGCTGCGGGGCCAATCACCTGAATTTCAACGAACATTCATTCCCGCAAACAAATGCGGTTGAATTCAATTGCAAAAGCCGCGCCTAAACTCCAAAAATGCAATTATTGGCTTCGTCGTCCGCCTGGATGAATCTCGATGCGCGACATCGCACGAAAATCGCGTGTTAACCGAGAAATGGAAATAAGAGGAAGGGCACTTTGGGATCGCGCCAAGTCGCGAAGGCGCCAAGACGTTCTCTTAATCTCTGCGACTTCGTGTCTTGGCACGAGACTATTTTTCCACTTGGTTTATGGCCGTTTTTTCAATCGGAGCTAGCAATGAATCAACCGATGGGCGATCGTGTGGGCCGGTACTGATGTGATGGACTCGGACAATCCCTGACGGATCTATCAGAACGTCTCCACCAAGTTGGCGCCAGTCTTTCCCGGGTTTGCCAGGCTTCCGACCGCGGGACATTAGATTGAGATATTGATAAACCGAGGGCAAACCGTAGATACTCCACCAGCTGCCACGCGTCATCCCATAGGCCTTGTAAAGATCCTGTTCCGAATCCTGGAGTAAAGGCCACGGCAGATTGGTATCTTTGATGTAGGCCAACGCCATAAAGTCCGCGTCGAACGTGATGACTTTCACGTCGACCTTAAGTTCATTCAATCGATCGTCCTGCTGCCGCAACTGCGCCAGATGCTCACGACAGGGTGGTCATCCAAGGTGCCGGTGAAAAACCAGCAACTGCCAATGCCCCGGATGATCTTCCAACCGATGAATGTTACCGACCGTATCCTTCAATTCGAAAGGCACTGCGGGTTGACCGACTTTTGATTTCATGAGCTTGGTTTTCGCTTAATCTCTGTTTATTGCAAAGGCAATCCGTCAAGTGCAGGTTGGGGAACTTCTGCCGGAAACTGACTTGACGGGATAGAGTCCCATCCTACGGGCCAATCCGCGACTCGAGCAACTACGAGCGTGCAAAATTCTCGTTCGCCGTCCATGGAACCGATGGCCCAACAAGTTTAAAAATGTCCTCAATTTGACTGCCAGTCGTACGAAATTCATTGACAGTGCGAATTCGCGCGCTAATCTATCCGTCAACTGCGACCGTTTCCGAAAAATGCAGCGGTATTCACCGGCGCACGACTTGCAACAATTGCTGGCGTCGAGAAAAAACCAATGACGTAGCTGATCGTTTGCAAAAGACGATCACCCATCGAGAAAAACTAATGAGCGCTGCAACACAAACCGCTGTCTTTCGAGCCGTCGACGTTGCCAAAATATATCAAATGGGTGAAGTCAAAGTCCATGCGCTTCGCGGAGTGAGCCTCGAACTGTACGATCACGAATTTGTCGTGCTGTTGGGGGCATCGGGTAGCGGCAAATCCACGTTGTTGAACATTCTTGGCGGGTTGGATGTGTTGACGACTGGGACCGTTTACTATCTGGACAAAGAGCTGACTGCCAGTGACGAATCGGAGTTAACGCGTTATCGACGCGAAAATGTTGGCTTTGTGTTTCAGTTTTACAACCTGATTCCAAGCCTTACCGCGCGCGAAAACGTCGAGTTGATTACAGAAATCGCAACGGATCCGATGGACCCGATGGAGGCATTGGAGATGGTCAGGCTTGCCGACCGGGCGAATCATTTTCCCGCACAGCTTTCGGGAGGCGAACAACAGCGAGTTGCCATAGCCAGGGCAATCGCAAAAAGGCCGAAGGTCTTGCTTTGCGATGAACCCACCGGAGCCCTCGACGTACAAACGGGAATCGTCGTCCTGGAAGCCATCGCGCGGATCAATCAGGAGCTGGGGACGACGACGGTTGTCATCACGCACAACGCCGCAATTGCCCAAATGGCCAATCGAGTCATCTCCCTGTCCAACGGGCAGATTTCCGGAGTGCAGAAGAACACGACAAGAATTTCTGCCAAGGAACTGGAGTGGTAGCCGTGAACTGGGGGACAATTTGCGCAACCTTGATCGAAAACTGATTCGTGACTTATCACGCATGAAGGGCCAAGCCATCGCGATCCTGCTGGTCATTGCGGCTGGCGTAGGAACTTTCGTAATGTCAATGTGCGCGTATGAATCGCTTTCGAATGGCCAGGAGAGTTTTTATCGCGACTTCCGTTTTGCCGACATCTTTTCTTCCGCGCGGCGCTGCCCCGATTCACTGATCCCGCGAATTGAGCAAATTCCTGGAGTGGCCGCCGTTGAAACTCGGCTGATTTACAACGTCCTCCTGGATGTTCCGGGAATGATCGAGCCCGCGACGGCTCGTTTGATCTCGGTTCCCGAATCGGGAAAGCAACGGTTGAACAAGGTCTACATTTCCCAGGGACGCATGATCGAACCGGGCCGCACGGGTGAAGTGGTGGTGTCGGAGATGTTTGCAGAGGCACATGGTTTCGTTCCGGGAAACAGCGTAAGCGCGATTATCAATGGCAAAATGCAGAAGCTGACCATGGTTGGCGTCGCCTTGACTCCAGAATTTGTCATTCAGATTCAAGGCGGCAGTATTCTGCCGGACAAAAAGCGTTTCGGGATCTTCTGGATTAACGAACTGGAACTTGAATCGGCGTTTGATATGTCGGGCACATTCAACGATGTCTCGCTCAAGCTCGCATACGGTTCCAACTCTGAGGAGGTCATAACTCAGCTGGACAACCTGCTTGAACCATTTGGCAGCGTCGGGGCCTACGATCGTGGCCAGCAGCTTTCGCATCAATATATTTCCGACGAGTTATTCCAGCTAAGAACGATGGCCACGATTGGTCCAGCGATTTTTTTGTCAGTGGCTGCGTTTCTTCTGAACATTGTGATTTCGAGGATCATCAGCCAACAGCGTGAACAGATCGCCGCGCTTAAGGCGTTTGGTTACACAAACTACGAAGTAGGTTTTCATTATCTGAACCTGGTGCTCGTCATCTCGGTGACTGGCACGGTGGTTGGGACGCTGTTTGGATTCTGGATGGCAATCAACCTGACTGAAATGTACCAGGAGTTTTACAAGTTCCCGTTGCTTTCGTTTCAAATCAGTGAGTCTGCAGTTTTGTGGGCGTTATTGCTCACGACATTTGCCGCCGTGGTCGGAACCTGGCTTGCCGTCCGCAAAGCGATCCGCCTTCCTCCGGCAGAAGCCATGCGTCCCGAGCCGCCACCAACGTACCGACCGACGATTGTCGAACGCTTCCTGCCCTCCGGCTTGCTGCCAGCCGAACTTCGCATGATCATTCGCAATATCGAACGAAAACCGTTCAAGTCAGGAGTTTCGGTCCTCGGAATCGCCGTTGCCGTTGCCGTGTTGATCCTCGGCAGTTTCTCATTGGACTCGCTAAATTACCTGATCGAATTCCAGTTCTCCAAAGCTCAAAGGCAAGACATCACGGTGACATTTGTCGAACCGGCCACCTCATCGGTAATTTATGAAATGTCTCACTTGGACGGGGTGCTCAACAGCGAAACCATGCGGGCTGTTGCTACTCGCATTCATTTCCAACACCGCTCGCGACGCGTCGGCATCATGGGACTTGAACCCGGTCCCCAATTGTTTCGCTTGCTTGATGAACAGGAACGACCGGTTCAGGTGCCGGAGCAGGGCATCATGCTCAACAGCAAACTCGCCGATTTGCTGGGTGCCCAGCTAGGTGATCTTGTGACGGTCGAGGTCCTGGATAACAAACGCCCGGTCGTACAGGTCGCAGTTACAGCCCTCGTCAACGAATTCGGCGGCATCAACGCATACATGAACAAACAAAAATTGCACAACTACCTACAGGAA
>CAMYNE010000273.1 GCA_947259675.1 uncultured Pirellulaceae bacterium | reverse complement strand
GGGTTTTCGATTTCGAAGGTTCGACCATTATCGGCCTCGCTCCATCGGCCATCGATAAATAGCTGTTTTGGAGAATTTAGAAATGAAGTCAAGGAATCTGGAATTGGGCGTGTGGCGGTCGACATAACAAAGACTCCGTCTGAAAATGAACTCTGTTTGTACAAAAACTCGCAGTATGGAACTATAAGATACTTGGTTTTTCGCGCACTTGAAAGCTATTGTGATTTGTAGTTTTCGCATCTGTTGTAGCCGTAATTGTCCCAATTGCGGATCAACAATATATGATGCTCGATTACAATTGAGACAATTGTTGCTACACTTTTCGGCGGAGCGAAAGTTACTTTTCGACGATGCCTAGTAGACAGCGCCACTTTCTATGAGCGGCAAGGCGCTAGCCGGTTATTCTGCACCGGACCGGCGGCTAGCGCTTTGCCGCTCACAGCTGCGTGAAACATCGTGTTTTTCCGTGCGAGAGACCGAATATGGCGCAGTCCAACTAGTGTTGCAATCAAACGTGCGATCCCGCTCGTTTTGCCCCAATCTTGGAAACCGTTCCCGCCATTTCGAACGCTTTTGCGATATCCACCGTAGAAAAAGTCTTCTGAATTAGAAACCTCGGCACATCTCCACTTGCCGAAAAAGCTCGCCGCACTCCAAATTGGCTTCTGCGTTTGCGTTTCGTTAAATCAAACCAAAAGTTACAATAACGTCCGTCCCAATCGCGGGACAAACTGATAAATCTTCCACGGCCACGACTCAGGCTCGATTCCAAATTGTAGACACGTTATGAATCCAAAAAAATCACCTTTCCGACTCTTGTTGATCCTCCTTGCCGCAGGCAGTTTTGCCATCCTGAATGCCGGTTGTCCCAGCAAGAGTGATCGGCCGGCAAAAAACGATCCGACCGAAAAGACGGAATTGTTGAAAAACAATTCGTCAAAAATTGCGTACGATGCGGTTCCCGGCAGCTTTGAAAAATTTGCCGATTCCTTGCTCAGCCGTAAACTCACGAAAGTTACGTCCGGCTCCGGACCGTCGATGGGCAAGCGTTTTGAAGTCCTCAAAGATACCGGCATCGATTTTGCCAATTCCCTTGACCGGGAAAAATACCCTTATCAGTTAATCGAAACCGGTTCGGGTGTCGCACTCGGCGATTATGACAACGACGGACTCACCGATATCTACCTTGTTGGTGCGGATCTTCAAAACAAACTCTATCGAGCCACCGGTGATTTCAAGTTTGAAGATGTAACGCAAAAAACGGGCGTTGATGGACGAGTCAATGGGCAAGAGGTCTGGGGATCCAGCGCGTCGTTCGCCGATATCGACAACGACGGTGACCTCGATCTATTTGTCTGTAACATGGCAGCGCCCAATCTCCTGTACGTCAATCAAGGCGACGGTTCATTTTTGGAACAGTCGGTCGAAAGAAACGTTGCTTATCAAGGAGCCTCCAAATCCGCTAACTTTTGTGACTATGACCGAGATGGCGACCTCGACATGTATCTCTTGACCTACCAGGATTTTGTTTCTTCCGGAGAGGATGCTTTTGAAACAGTCGACGGCGTAAAACGGGTCAAGCAAGACCAACTCGAATACCATGCGTTGATCGCCGGCCGCCCGGCTTACGCAGGTGAAAAAGACATCTTTTACCGCAACGACGGGAACGGCGTGTTTATCGACGCCACCGATGAGGCTGGCATCTCCGGCTATGATCGTGGGCTCTCTTGTGTCTGGTTCGACTATGACAACGATGGCTGGCAGGATATTTACGTCGGCAGCGATTTCAAAATGCCCGATCACCTTTACCGAAACAACCGCGACGGAACATTTACCGACGTCCTGCCCAAAGTAGTCCGGCATACTCCCTGGTTCTCGATGGGCTTGGATACGGGCGACCTGAACAATGACGGTCTGCTTGATTTGATGGTCGCCGACATGTCCAGCACTTCCCATTACAAGCAGAAGTTGAACATGGGAGGCATGAACGATTCGAACTGGTTCCTCGACCAGGGCGAACCTCGACAGTACATGAAGAACGCGGTTCTCGTGAATTCAGGTGCAGAGGCGTTCATGGAAGTCGCCAAGATGACCGGCCTTTCAAGTACCGATTGGACCTGGGCGGTCAGGTTTGTCGATCTGGACAACGATGGTTTGCTTGATGTATTTGTGACCAACGGGCATGCGCGCGACGCAATGAACGCCGATATCTCCGACCGTTTCACCAAACTTGAAGAAAGTGGCGCGCCCCGATCCGAAATCGACCGTCTGTACGCCCAGATCCCTGCGGTAACCGAACCCAATCTCGCGTTCAAAAATCTCGGCGACCTGAAATTCCAGCCCGTCGGAAGCGATTGGAACCTCGACCACGAGGGAGTCAGCCACGCCGCGGCTTTTGCGGATTTTGATGATGACGGAGATCTCGATCTTGTCATTAACAATTATTACGAACAGACGATGGTTTACCGAAACAACTCGACTCAAGGCAATCGCGTAATGGTAGAGCTGCGTTGCCAGGATAACAACTTTTATGGTTACGGTTCCAAAGTCGAAATCTGGCAAGGCGAAAATCACTATCTCAGAGAGCTTCATCCCGTTCGCGGTTACCTGGCTTCAGACGCACCTGCAGTCCATTTTGGCTTGGGAGATGCAGAAACGATCGATCGGATGAAGGTCACCTGGCCGGATGGTAGCAGTCAGGAATTCACTGAATTGCCAACGGACAGACTGTACCGCGTCATTGAATCGCCCGACCGCTTGCCAGAGTCGTCGTCCAAAGCGAACGCGATCGTCCAAACCCAGTTCCAAGATTCAGCTGCCAAATTGGGACTGAATTTCAAACATCAGGAAACGGAGTTCAATGACTACCTAAATGAGCCGTTGTTGCCTTACCAGCTTTCGGAATTGGGATCGGGAATTGCCTGGGGTGATGTCAATGGTGACGGTTACCCCGACGCGTTCTGCGGCGGAGCTGCCGGACAATCGGGACAGCTGTTCATCAACCAGGAGGGGAAGAAGTTCGAAAAAGTAGCCGGACCATGGAATGACAGCGTGGATTGTGAAGACACAGGCATCTTGTTTTTTGATGCTGAAGGGGATGGCGATTTGGATCTGTACATCGCCAGCGGAAGTAACGAAGGGGATGCACAATCACTGCGAGACCGTTTGTATCTCAATTCGGGCAACAGCACTTTTGAAAATGCTGCCGCTATCGCGTTACCCGACGTGAGCGATAGCAGCAGTTCGGTTTCTGCGGTCGACTTTGATCACGACGGCGATTTGGACCTGTTTGTCGGCTCACGATCCGTGCCTGGCAAGTATCCAGTTACGCCAACCAGTCGGCTGCTGATCAACGACAATGGAAAATTCACGGTTGCCCCGGAAGAAACGGCGCCCGGGTTAAACGAAGTCGGTCTGGTGAATTCAGCCGTCTGGTCGGACTACAACGGCGATGGCTGGCACGATTTGTTCTTAGCACTTGATTGGGGACCGGTCGCTGTTTTCAAGAATGATAAAGGCACGCTGACGAATGTAACCAGTGAACTCGGGATTGACGACAAGCTTGGCTGGTGGCATGGAATCGCAACGGCCGATCTCGACGACGACGGAGACATAGATTACGTCGTTACCAATCAAGGTCGGAACACGAAATATCACGCCGACAAGAAACACCCTCATCGACTGTACTACGACGATTTTGATAATAACGGCACGATGGATTTGGTCGAGACCGAATTCGAAGGAGATACGGAATTTCCGGTTCGAGGTCGCAGCTGCAGTTCGAGCACGATGCCGTTCATTGCGGAGAAGTTTGAGACTTATCACGACTTTGCATTGGCTTCGGTTGCCGAGATCTACGAACCGGAAATCAAGGACCGGCCGATGCGCGAGGTCAACTTTCTCGATTCCGCGATTTTCTGGAATGACGGGGATAAATTTCGAGTCGAATCCATGCCGTACCTGGCTCAAATCAGCCCGGGGTACGGAATCCAGGTGGCCGACTTTGATGGTGATTCCCAGTTGGACATTTTGATGGCCAACAACTTTTTCGGCCCACAGCCGGAAACGGGCTACATGGACGGCGGTTTGGGATGGTTTTTGAAGGGAAGCGGGAACGGCCAGTTTGCAGCCGTTTGGCCTAACCAAAGCGGTGTTGTCTTGAACAAAGACTCAAATGGACTGGCGGTCGCCGATTTCGATTTGGATGGTGATTTAGATGCCCTGGTCGGTGTTAGTAACAGCGAAGTCCAGTTGCTCGAAAACAAAACCCAGCTGACGAAATCGCTTCGCGTCAAAATTGAAGGTCCTAAATCTAATCCCAATGCGATCGGGGCTCGCGTCAAACTTGTCGGTCCAGATGCATCACGAGTCATCGAACTAAACGGCGGCAGCAGTTACCTGTCACAGGCGTGCAATTTGAATCTGAGCGTGAGCCAAGCCGCGAGCAAAAAATTTGGTTCAATTGAAGTTCACTGGCCAGACGGATCGATCTCCAAGCATGCGCTCGATTGGAACATCGACGAACCCATCGTCTTACGTCATCAATCGAACGATTAGTACGTGTCGCGCGGACGTATAGCGGTCGTGGCGCTCTGATTGCCGGGCGAAACCCGCGAAATAACGCAAAGCTTAAACCAAACGCGCTCTAGTTGGACAGCGCCACTTCGATGACGCTG